>JAUXCH010000855.1 GCA_030618975.1 Planctomycetia bacterium | reverse complement strand
GGTCCGCCGGAGGAGGGACAGCGCGCGGCCGACCTCCGCCAGGGGCCGGATGGGCTGGGTCGTTTCGGTCGGGGGCACGCGGACTCCCTCCTTGGGCGGTGACAGCCTATCGTGGCGGGTATCCCCACGTATCACGTAGCGGGGCGGGTGGTGTTTCCGTGACCCGTCCGGCGTAGGAAACCCCCTCGGAGAAGGATGCGCGTCCGACCCGGAAAGATCCTGCGCGGCCTCGGCCGCATCCTGCTCGGGCTCGTGCTCCTCGTGGGCGTTCTCTGGGTCCTGCGCGTCCCGCTCTTCGGCGGGTGGGTGAAGGACGCCGTCACGCACCGTCTCGAGGACGCGCTCGGCGGCCGCTACGAGATCAAGGGCGTCGGCGGCACCTGGATCACCGGTCTCCGCCTCGACGGGCTGCGGACGATCGAGTCTCCCGCGGAGGGTCCGCTCACCGGCGTGTCCTTCGATTCCGTCGAGGTCACGTACGACCCGCTCGGACTGCTGGGAGCGGAGCCCCTCGCGGCGATCGAGCGCGTTCGCGTCGCTGGGGGACGTCTCGACCTGGACCTCACGCGTCCGGCCTCCGAGGCGCCGAGCGAGATGCCGGATCTCGAAGCCCTCGAAGCCTTCCGCGGGACCGTGGACGTCGCCCTCGACGTCGTCGTGGAGACCGGCGAGGGACCGGCCTCCGTGCGGGGCCTCCACGCCGCGTTCGGTCCCGGCCGGCCGCTCGAGCTCGCGGTCGCGGAGATCGTCCTCCCGGAGCGTCTCGACGTGCGCGGTCCGTTCGCGGGTCGCGTGGAGCGCGTGGACGCCGACTCCTGGCGTTGGACCTCGACGGCGGAGATCGGCGGGGTGCGCGTGCCGGAGGCGACGATCACGCGCGGTGGCCGCGTCACCGCGACGGTCGAGATCGCGGGCGGGCGGATCGACGTGGAAGCCGGCGACGAAGAGGCGACGGTGCACGCCGCGAGCCTCGACCTCGCGCACCTGCCGGCCTGGGTCGTGGGGCTGCTGCCCGAGGACGTGCCGGCGCCCACCTCGGGCCGCTCGAGCGGGTCGGGCGCGTACCGGTGGGGCGGCGACGAGCCGGGCGCCTCTTTCGACCTCGAGGTCGAGGACCTCGTCTGGAGGGAGGAGCGCGTCTCGAGAGCGGGGCTCCGGGGGCGTTGGACACGGGGGCGCCGGGTGACGATCGCGGAGGCCGACGTCACGGGCGACGGTCTCCTGGTGCGCGGCCGGGACGTGGTCCTGGATCTCGACCTGCCCTTCTTCCTCCGTTCCGCGCGCGCCCTGGAGATCGACGTCGAGAGCCTCCGCGCCTTCGTGCCCGAGCTGGAGCGGGACGCGGCCGTCTCCCTGCGGGCGTCGAGTCCGGACGGGGACGTCCTCTCCATCGAACGGCTCACCGTGCGAGGAGGCGGCGACGTCCTCGAGGTGCAGGGCGCGATCCGCGCCCCGGAGGACCTCGAGGCGTGGCGCCGGTCGACCGTGGACCTCGAGCTGTCCGGCCACGTCGCCGATCCCGCGCCGCTGGAGCTGCCCTGGACGGGGCGCGTGGCCGTCCGGGGAACGATCTCGGGCGCGCTCGAATCCCTCGTCCTGGACCTCGGGCTCGACGGCGAGGACGCCGCCGTCGACGGACACAGGGTCGACGGCGCGCGGCTCCAGGGCACCCTGCGGTGGCCGGAGGCCGAGGTCGAGAAGCTCGAGCTGCGCGCGCCCGGCCTGACGGTCGACGCGAGCGGCCACGTGTCGATCGAGCCCTTCCGCTTCTCCGACGTGACCTGGCGGCTCGAGATCGACGAGCTCGCCGAGGTCGCGCCGCTCCTCCCCGAGAGCGTGCCGGCGCTGGCCGGTCGTCTCCGAACGGAGGGGACGCTCTCGTGGAGCGGCGAAGTCCTCTCCGGCTCCGCGAACGTCTCGGCGTCGGGACTGCGGGTGGACGGGGAGGAGGTCGGGGCGCTGACGGTGGTGGTCGAGGGCGACGGGGAGGGTCCGCTCCTGGTCCGGTCGCTCGACGCGAGCGGTCCCTGGGGGCGCGTGCGTGGGGCCGCGTCCGTCGACCTCGCAGGCCGAACGGTCGACGTCGAGGCGCTCGACGTCGAAGCGGAGGGCGTTCGGGTCTTCCTGCGCGAGCCCCTCCACGTGGCCTGGGACGAGGACGAGGACGCGCCGCAGATCCGGGTCGAGGGCGCGGACCTGGACGTCGACGGCGCGCGCGTGCGTTTCGACGCGACCGTTCGTCCCGACGCGCGCACCGTCGAGATGGCGCGCGGCAGCTACGAGAGCGAAGATCTCCGCGTC
>JAUXCH010000682.1 GCA_030618975.1 Planctomycetia bacterium | reverse complement strand
CGCGAAGGGCGAGACGACCGTGCGGCGGTCCGACGCGTTGGGCGCCGCTGCCTATCGCGACCTCGCACCCGGAACCTGGACGTTGCGCGTCGTCGCCGCCGGCCGGGTGCCCTCGGATGTTCACGTCTTCGATCTCCGAGCCGGACGGACCGCGGAGAGACGCGTATCCCTCGCGGAGGGTTCTCCCCTCTCGGGCCGCGTGATCCGCAGGAGCGACGGACATCCGGTTCCCGGCGCCTCCGTCACCTGCAGACACGGCGGCAGTCTCGGGGGGACGATCACCTGGAGCTCTCGCGCACCCTTCGGAACCGTTCAGGCGGACGTCGACGGCGCCTTCCGTTTCCCGGCCCTGCCCCGTGACACGATCTGCACCCTGCGCGTCAGGGCTCGCGGCTACCGGACTCTCGAGCATCCGTTCACGCTCTCGCCCGAGACCGGTTCCGGAATCGTCGTCCAACTGACACCCGGCGGACGCCTCCAGGGTCGCGTGTACTCCGCGGGCGGGAACCGCGTCGCCGGCGCGCGCGTGTTCCTGGACTGCGACGTGGAGATCGGGGCCGATGCGGACGCCGAGGGCCGCTACGAGATCGAGGGTCTGGCCTTCGACCGGGAGTACCGCGTGAACGCGACGGCCCCCGGGCACGCGGACTCGGAGGACGTCGACGCGGTGCTGGTGACCGCGGCCGAGCCCGAAGCCGCGCTCGACCTCACCCTCCGGCTGCAGAGTGTGCTGCAGATCGACTTGACCGACGAGTCCGGCAAGCCGATCGAAGCTCCGTGCGAGGCCACGCTGGGCGCGTGGCCCGTCCACGGCTGGGAGGCGGCGCCCGACGGCTCCGTCCCGGGTCGCTGGCGCTTCGACGCCGTGGAGCCCGGCCGCCAACGCCTGCAGGTCAAGGTGCGCGGCTTCCTCCCCGTCGACCGCTACGCCCAGGTGCAAGAGGGCGGGACCACCGAACTGACCCTGCGCCTGGTTCGCGGCGTCGACGTCACCGGCATCGTCGTGGACGACCTCGGAGCCCCCGTACCCGAGGTCCGCGTGGTCGCCTGCTTCACGGGCCAGGGACGCGCGCACGAGGAAGACGGCTACTCCGACGACGAGGGACGCTTCCACGTCCGGGGCCTGGCACCGGGCCCGCACCGGATCGAGGGGTACGTGGAAGGACACCACGGACCGGCGATCGACGACGTCGAGGCACCGGCGTCCGAGGTTCGGTTGGTCCTCGCGCGACGGCCGCAGGTTGCCTTCCGACTGCGCATGCCGGCGGGGCGGAGCCCTCCCGCCGACGTCATGGTCAGCGTCCGCACGCGCGGCGGTGGATCCGGTACGGGCCACAGGTGGACCGAGGACCGCATCGAGACGTGGGTGCTACCGGCCCCGTGTCGCTTGATCATCGCGGGTGAGGGATTTGCCACCTGGCACCGCGACCTCGATCTGGCCCCGGGCGAGCACCTCGACCTGGGCGCCGTCCCCCTCGAGGAGGGCGTCGCGCTCCGCGTGGAGGTTCGCGACGCTTCGGGAATGCCGGTCCCGGGCGCCGTCGTGAGACTCACGAGCGACTCCGCCACGTGGCGCCTGATGGCGCCTCCGATCACGGGCGCGTCCGGCGCGTGCACGCTCCTCCACGTGAATCCCGGCCCCCAACGCGTGGAGGTGCGGGCCGACGGCTACGCCCATCACCTGGCGGAGGTCGAGGTCGACGCGAGCGGCGGCGCGCTGCGGATCCTGCTCGACGCCGAGTAGGCGCCGCGTCGATCGGAATCGCCAGGTCGTGTCTTGGGACAAAGGCCACAGGGCGAATCACGTGCCGGTGCCTGGGCTCCACCGCACGACGTGTGGATGGCCAACACCGTCGACGGTCGAAGGACGCGGCGGGACTTTCCCGGAAAGCGGCTGGACGCCCCCTGAGGAGTGAGACAACGTCTCACTCAGCGAACCCCAGGATTCCGAGCGCGTGACCTCGAGACGAACATCCCCGACGAACGATGCGAGGCTCACACTCGGCGAGCTGCGGAAGCGGTGTGAGGCGCAGGCCCTCCCGCTCACGGGTCCGCGTCTCGCGGTGCTCGAGACCCTGGTCGGGCTTCAGGGCACGCACCCCACGGCCGACGAGGTCTATGCGTGCGCACGCGATCGCGGCTTCCACATCGGTCGGGCCACTGTCTATCGCGCACTCGAGGCCTTCGTCGCGCGGCACGTCCTCACGAAGGCGGCGCATGCCGGCACGGCCATGCGCTACGACGGGACTCTCGCCCGCCACCACCACCTCGTCTGTCTGAGATGCAACGGCATCCTCGACGTCGCCGACGAACGACTCGACGCCATCCCGTTGCCCGACACCTCGAAGCTCGGCTTCGCGATCTCGGACCTGCAGATTCAAGTCCGGGGAATCTGTCGCGCATGTCAGGAACGGGAGCAGGCGGATCAGCCGTGACGAACCCTGAGTACAAAATGTACTCAGCCAGGTCTGCGGACGGACAGGAGCGGCGCCCCGACCCCGCGGAACTTCCCGGCAAAACCCCAGCCGCCGCGAACTCTTCGAGGCCGCCCACGCCACGCTCCTACGGCGCCAGGCTCCACAGCAGCATCGTCTCGTGCGGGAGCTCGGGATAGGCGTCCGGGTCGATCCGGCGGAGCGCGCACCCCCGGCTCGCGTAGAACCGGCACGCGGGCACGTTCACGTCCTGCGTCTCCACGTCCAGCTGCACGCAGCCGCGCCCCTGCGCCCACAGAACCGCGCGGTCGAAGAGCGCGGCACCGATGCCGCGCCGTCGAAGTGCGGGATCGACACGCAGGTCCCAGAGCAGGGCGAGGTCGTCGCGTCCCTCCAGCAGGGACACGCCCTCCGTGTTCCACGCCACGACCGCCCCCCCCACCCGCCGTCCGTCCAACCGGGCGACGAGCAGCCCCCAGCGGGACACGTCGAAGCGAACCGGCCACGCATCGGGCCCGCCCCCGGCCTCCGCGTCGTAGTCCTTCTCGTAGGGCGGATCGACCGGCTCCTCCACGAGCCTCCCGCCATCCGCGACGTCGCACCCCTCGACGCGCATCCTGGCGCTCACCGTGTAGGCGATGGGGACCTTGGCGTGGTCCTTCAGGTCTGCGATCGGCTCCTCGTGGATCTCGAGGGTCACGTACCCGGCCGGTCAGTCTGCGACCAGCGCCTGGTACTCGGGATGCTTCTCGACGAACCGGGACACGTACGGACACGTCGGCAGTACGCGCAGGCCCTCGGCCACGGCGTATTCGAGCGCCGCCTCGACGACGTGCCCCGCGATCCCGCGGCCGCGCAGGGCCTCCGGGGTGTACGTCCGAAACAGGTCGATCG
>JAUXCH010000136.1 GCA_030618975.1 Planctomycetia bacterium | reverse complement strand
GTCCGCCTCAACGACCCGGCCGGCTTGCTCGTCACCCGGGCCGTGCCCCTGCCACGGCGGGCGCGGCTCCGCGACCGCAGCGGGGATTCCCTCCCGGATCCGCTCTCCGGCTACCGACACGGCGTGCCGAGGAGCCCCCCTTCGATGCAACACAGTGCCAACAACCCGGCAAACGTGAAGTTCATCCGGGTTGACGACAGGCGATCCTCGAGTCGATCGCCGGCCACGTCCCTCCGTGTCGATCCCGCGCGCGTCGTCACGCGGTTCGGTGCATGATCGTGCACGGTGGCGTCGCGGCAAGGCGCCGTCGACGTGCCCATCGACCGCCCCTCGACACACGCCCTGCCCTCCCCCATCACGGGGAGAGCGTAGCGCACGAACACCGTGCCGTGACCGACGACGCATCGTCGGCGGTCCCCTCGCGGTGCGCATGCGCCGTCCGACATGTTCGTCGAGCACGCGCGCGGAACGCGTGCCGAACCCGTGGGTTTTCCATCCGATTTCCTGAAGCACGCGACACGCCGAGTGCTACGAATTCACGCAGGTCAGCGAGGAGGTGGCGGCGGCCATGAGACTCGCAGCACGAGCGAGAGTTCAACGTGAGACTCGCTTCGGTGAGTCCTTGCGCTCCCAGCGCAGCGATCGCGCTCCCCCACCGTCCCGGCGCATGCGCCACGATTGGCGCACGCATGGATTCCCTCCGTCCCCGAGCGCGGGGACACCTTCCTCCCCGGAGGTCGCGTCGTGAAGTACGTCGATCGTGGCGGGCTCGCGTTCTTCCTGAAGGGTCTGGCGCAGGACTACGACGTCTACGCCCCGAGACAGGTCGGTGACGAGCTGGTTCTCGAACGCGTCGATCCCGACGAGGCGCAGCCCGAGGTCGCTTGGAACGAGCATCGCCTCGCGGAGTCGTACAAGCCGTTCTTCTTCCAGACGGGCAAGGTCGTGTCCCGGTGGACCGCGGAGGGCCCGCAGGGGGCTGCCCCCACGCGGCCACGTGCCCTGCTGGGCGTCAAGGCTTGCGACCTGAAGGCGCTCCAGATCGTCGACAAGGTCTTTCGGGACCATACCTTCCAGGAACCCGCCTGGTGCGCGGCCCGGGAGTCCAACCTGATCATCGCGGGAGACTGCACGGGCTCCGCGGACAGCTGCTTCTGCACGCTGCTCGACGACGTCCCGTGGCCCAAGTCGGGGTACGACCTGTCGGTCGCGCCGTCGGACGGCGGCTGGCTGGTCGACGTCGGCTCGCAGAAGGGCGAGGCGCACGTCGCGGCACACCCGACGCTCTTCCGCGAGGCCCCCGCACACGCCGTCCAGGCACGCGACGCGGCGCGCGCCGAGTTGAAGGCGCGGCTCGAGGCGCTCAACGCGAGGTACCGGACGCGCGACCCGCTCGAGCTCTCGGTCTCCAAGAACCTCAAGACGCGCATCTGGGCCAAGTTGGCTGCGACCTGCGTGCAGTGCAACGCGTGCAACCTCGTCTGCCCCACCTGTCACTGCTTCCTCCTGCACGACGTGAAGACGCCCGACGGCTCCGCCAGACTCAGCATGTGGGACTCCTGCTTCCACTCGGGGTACGCGCGCATGGCCGGCGGCGGGACGCCGCGCCTCCAGCTCACCGAACGGTTCAAGAACCACTACTTCCACAAGTTCGTCTCGTTCCCGCGGAACTGGGGCGTCACGGCCTGCACGGGCTGCGGACGCTGCATCGACGCCTGCATGGGCCGGATCGACAAGCGCGATTGCCTGTACCGCCTCGAGACGGAGTGGCTCCCGAGCGAGGTTCTCGGGGAGATCCATTGAGATGAGCAACGCGTTCGTCCCCGTCCCGGCGCTCCTCGAGGACATCGTCACCGAGACACCCACCATCAAGACCTTCGTGCTCCGTCCGGAGCGGCCCCTCCCCTTCAAGGCGGGCCAGTTCGTCCAGCTCGAGCTCCCCGGGCTGGGCGAGGCGCCGTTCACGCCGTCGTCGGACCCCCGCGAGCCCGAGCGCATCGAGATCACGATCCTGAAGACGGGCCTCGTGACGAACGCGCTGCACGAGCTCGAACCGGGCGCGATCCTCGGCCTCCGTGGCCCGTTCGGCAAGGGCTATCCCGTGCAGAAGCTCGCAGGGCACGACGTCCTGGTCGTCGGCGGCGGGGTCGGCCTGGCGCCGCTTCGCGCGCTGCTGTACCACCTGTACGCCGAACCCGACGCCTACGGACGCGTCTCCATCCGCTACGGAGCGCGCAGCCCGGAAGAGCTGTGCTTCCAGCGGCAGCACGAGGAGTGGGTTGCCCGCGAGGCGGTCGACTTCACGCCCACCATCGATCGCCCTGCAGCCGGGTGGAAGGGGCACGTCGGCCTCGTCACGACGCTTCTCGACGACCTCGACATGGACCTGGAGCGGACCTACGCCGTGTCCTGCGGTCCCGAGGTGATGCTGAAGTTCGTCACGTGGAAACTGCTCGACCTCGGGTTCGCGCCCGAGAGGATCTATCTCTCCATGAACCGCAACATGTCGTGCGGAATGGGGATTTGCGGGCGCTGCAACATCGGGACGCACTACCTCTGCAAGGACGGTCCCGACCTGTGCTACGCCGACATCAAGGACATTCCCTACGCCCTGGGGTAAGGCAATGAAGAACGCGGAGCGGTCGATCTGTCCCTTCTGCTCGATGGGATGCACGCTCTTCATCCGGCCCGGAACGGGCGCCCCCTACGTAGGGCAGGAGGGCATCCCGGCTCTGGACTACGACCCGGAGGGGCACGTCAACCGCGGGTCCCTCTGCGGCAAGGGCAACATGGCCCTCGAGCTGATGACGCATCCGCATCGCCTGCAGACCCCCCTCCTCCGCCTCGACGGGGAGCTTCGGCCGGCATCTTGGGACGCCGCACTCGACACGCTGGCCTCGGAGATCGAGCGGATCCGCAATGCGGACGGACCGGACGCGATCGGCATCCTCGCCGGTCCGTGCCTCTCGAACGAGGAAGCGGCCCGCGCAGCCACGCTGGCCCACCGCATCGGCACCCCGCACTTCGACTTCTGCCTGCCGGAGGACCGCGTCATCCTGGGGGGGATCGCACGTTCGCGGGCGCACCCCGAACCCGTGACGAGCGTCGAGGAGATCGACGCCATGACCGCCATGCTGGTCGTGGGCGACCTCTTCACCCTGGCGCCGTGCATCGCGAAGCCGATCCTGAACGCGCGGTACGAGCGCCGGCACAACGTCCTCGGCGTCCTCGGCTTCTGGAAGAGCCGCACGGCGCTGTTCGGGAAACCCCTGCTGCGGAACCGACCCGGTCGCGAGGCGGTCGTGTTGGCCTTGCTCCTCGCGACCGCGCTCGACGACGTCGGTGGACGGAGCGTGCCGTGGCGCGCGGAGGCGCGGATGGTGCTGGACGGGCTCGACCGGGCGACGCTCCAGGATCTCGCGGGCGTGGAGACCGCGGACCTCGCGTGGCTGCTCGACGCCCTTCGCACGGAGGAGCGGTCCGGCGTGTTCGTGGGGTGCGGCTTCGCGGAGACCGAGCGCGTGGATCTCGTCGCGGGGCTCGCCGCGCTGCTGGCCGAGGCGACGGGCAGCCGATTCCTCTCCATGCTCACGGGACCGAACTCCCGCGGCGTCCACCGGGCGGTCCTCGAAGCGGGGTTCCCCAAGGCCGGTGGGCTCACGTCGCCCGAGATGCTCGAGGCTGCGGGCACCGGCGACCTGACGGCCATCGTCTCGTTCGGCTGCGACCCGCTCTCGTCGCTGCCCGGTCGTCTCGCCGACGCCGCGGCGGAGAAGCTCGAGCTGGTGGCCGTCACCGGAGCCATGCCCAGCGAGACGTCGCGGGTCGCCGACGTCGTGCTCCCCAGCGCCGTCTGGGGCGAGAAGACCGGCACGACGTGGAGCGCCTTCGGCGAGGCGGGGGCGCTGGTCGAGGCGATGCCGCCGCCGGGCGCGGCCCGTCCCGACGGCGCCATCCTGGCCGACCTGGGCGCTCGACTGGACGACGCGCCGGACGCCCCCGACGCGCCGCGCATCGGCAGGGGGCGCCGCGGCTTCTTCGACGACATCGATCTCCACGTGCGCATGGAGCAACGCGAGTTGGTGGGCCGCGAGGTCGGAACGCACCTCCTGCTGCCCGAGTTCGTGCCGTCTCACTCGGGCGACGGCCTCTTCACGCGTCACCTCTCGTGGCCCCGTCACGAGATGCCCGAACCCGTCATCGCCCTCTCCCGCGCGCACGCCGCCGAGCTGGAAGTGCAGGAGGGCGATCACGTCCGCGTGCGCAGTCGCGAAGCCGAGGCGGTGCTGAAGGTCCGCGTGGAGCTGAACCTCCCGGACGACGTGGTCCTCGCCCCGCCCCACTACCCCGAGGTGCGGCGCCTGACGAGCTGGCGGCTCGACACGGCTCTCCGAGACCTCGACCTCCGACCCGGTCGTGTCTCGGTGGAACCGATCCCGGAGGGCACACGATGACGAGCCCCAACGTCGTCACGAAACGCATCGTCCTCGATCTGGACCGCTGCACCGGGTGCCGCGCGTGCGGCGCGGCCTGCCACGTCGGACACCACGACCAGACGAATCTCGTCCCGGGCAAGGTGGCCGACGTGGCGCTCCTCCCGGTGCACTGCCGCCACTGCGCGCAGCCCGCCTGCGCGGCGGCTTGTCCCACCGGCGCCCTCTACACGGACGAGTACGGCTTCGTCCGCCGCTCCGAGCTCCTGTGCATCGGATGCCGGAGTTGCGCCCTGGCCTGCCCCTTCGGCGTGATCCCGGACGAGTTCGTCCGGCACGTCGCCCCCAAGTGCGACCTCTGCGTGGACCGCGTCGTGGAAGGCGGGATCCCCCGCTGCGTGGCTGCGTGCACGGCGGGCGCGCTTTCGTTCGTCGACCTGGAAGAGACCGTGGGAACCCCGGAATACGTGGGTGGACGCATCCAGTCCCGCTCCACGCTGCGGAGGGCATGAGCATGGATGCGAACCCGAATCCGAACGCGAACGCGAACCCCGACGAGGTGCGCGCGTTGCTCGAGAAGGCGGGCGAGCTCGAGCGCCACGGCCACTTCAAGGAGGCCCTGGAGGTCTACGAGAAGTCGCTTCAGGTCGAGGAACGCCCCGAGATCCTGCAGCACCTCGGCAACCTCTACGGCGACGTCGGAGAGCTCGACAAGGCCATCCAGGCGTTCGAACGCTGCACGGAGAAGGTACCCGAGTTCCCGGGCGGGTACGGCGGCCTCGGCCTCGCCTACTACCGCCGCGCCAGGCTCCCCGAGGCCATCGAGCAGTTCGAGAAGGCCATCGCCCTCGACCCGGACTTCATCACCGCCCGGTACTGGCTGGGGATCGCCCACTACCACCGGGGGGCGTTCGAGGCGGCCGTCCGCGTCTACCAGGACCTGCTCGAGGTCGCCCCCGACTTCACGGTGGCCTGGTACCACCTGGGCGTCGCGGCGGCGCAGATGGGCGCCCACGACGAGACGCTCCACGCGTTCGGCAAGGTGCTCGAGCAGAACCCGCGCTCCTTCGTCGCGAACTACCGGTGCGGCCTCGCGCACTTCCACAAGGGCGACCTCGACGCGGCCATCGAGAGCTTCCGGACCGCGCTCGACATCAACCCCGACCACAAGCGTGCACGCGAGAATCTCCGTTCGCTCGAAGACATGCGGATGCGCTTCTCCTGATCGCAACCGAATCCCGTCAGGCCGAATCCACGGCACGTTGAATCCACGGACCCTCGGAGACCGTCATGGGTGAGATCACCACGTGGGTCTTCTTCTTCCTGATCTTCCCGGGCATGTTGTTCGCCGTCTTCGTCGGCCTCGCCATGAGCTGGGTCGACCGGAAGGTGACGGCGCTCGTGCAGTGGCGCAAGGGTCCACCCGTGACCCAGCCCCTGTGGGACGTCCTCAAGCTGCTGGGCAAGGAGGTCATCGTGCCGGCCCAGGCCTGGGCCGGGGGTTTCCTCGCCTTCCCCTTCGTCGCGTTCAGCGCCGTGGCCGTCGCCGGCACCTTCGTCTGGATGGCCGCGACCGGGTTCGGCCCGCCCCCGATGGGTGACCTCATCGTGGTGCTCTACCTCCTGACGGTGCCCACGCTCGCCGTGATCCTGGGCGGCGCGGCCTCGGGCAACCCGCTCGGCGCAGTGGGCGCGAGCCGCGACATGAAGCTCCTGCTCGCCTACGAGCTCCCGTTCGTGATCGCCCTCCTCGTGGCCGTCTTCCAGGAACGTGTCGTCGACGGCGAGACGATCCGGGCCGGAACGCTCTCGCTCTCCGGGCTCGTCGAGTTCCAGGACCTGGCGGGGAGCATCCTCCTGCGGCCTTCCGGTTTCCTCGCCTTCCTCGTCGCCCTCTTCTGTGCCCACGCAAAGCTGGGATTCGTCCCGTTCGACCTGGCGGAGGCCGAGTGCGAGATCGGAGAGGGCGCCCTGCTCGAGTACAGCGGGGCCGCGCTCGCCCTGTTCAAGCTCACGCAAGCGGTGCTGCTCGCCACGATGCCCGTCCTGCTCGTCACGGTGTTCTGGGGCGGCATGGATCCCGGGGTCGGCGGCGTGCTCGCCTTCGTGGGCAAGATCGTGCTGATCCTCGTGCTGTTCGTGCTGATCAAGAACACGAACCCGCGCGTCCGGATCGACCAGGCGATGCGCTTCTTCTGGGGCCCGGTGACGATCGTCGCGCTCCTGGCCCTCCTCCTCGCGCAACTGGGGCTCTGACCATGGCCAACGCGACGCCCCGCGTGCCGTCTCTCTTCCTGAAGGCGCTGAAAAAGAGCCCGTGGGTGTTCCACGTGGGCACCTCCGGGTGCAACAACTGCGACATCGAGATCGCCGACTGTCTCACGCCGCGCTACGACATCGAACGCTTCGGCATGAAGCTCGCGGGCTCTCCGCGCCACGCCGACGTGATGCTGATCACGGGGCCGGTCTCCCGCGCGTGCCGCGAGCCGCTGCAGCAGGCGTGGCTCGAGATGCCGAGGCCGCGGGCCGCCGTCATGGTCGGCGCCTGCGCCTGCAGCATGGGCGCCTACAAGGACGCCTACAGCGTGACCGGTCCGCCCGACAAGGTCCTCCTGGAGGTGGATCCCGACGCCAGGTTCGTCTACGTGCCCGGCTGCCCGCCCAAACCCGAGACGATCATCATGGGCATCGTCAAGCTTCTGGGAGCACTCTAACGATGGAATCCACGGACCTCGGGAAACGGCTCGAGAGCGCCTTCGTCGACCGCGTCGAGTGGACGGCACGCTCGCAGAAACGCCTCTACGTCTCGATCGCACCGGCTCAGCTCTACCCCGTCTTCGACTGGCTCCGGGAGAACATCCCGGGCTTCCGCCTCGGTACGTCGACGGGGATCGACCTGCGTGAAGGCGTCGGCGTGTTCCACCACTTCGTCGTGAACGGAATGCCCCTCGTCGTCACGCTCAAGGTGATCGCCTCCAAGCCCGACCCGCGGGTGCCGTCGCTCGCGGCGAAGATCCCCTCGGCGCGGTGGATCGAACGCGAGATGGCCGAGATGCTCGGCATCGAGTTCGAAGGACACCCCGATCCGAGGCGTCTCCTGAAGGCGGAGGCCTTCTCGGACATCTACCCCCAGCGGCGCGGATTCGACACGCGCGCGTTCAAGGAGAGCATCGGTGAGCGCCTCGACTTCTAACCGGACGCCCGGCGATCGCCGGGTCATCCAGATCGGTCCGTTCCACCCCCTCCTCGAGGAACCCGTGGGATTCGAGCTCACCGTCGAGGGCGAGAAGGTCGTCCACGTCGACGCCTGCATGGAGTACATCCACAAGGGCATCGAGCGACTCGCCCAGGAGCGCACCTACGACATGGTCCCGATCCTCCTGGAGAAGATCTGCGGGATCTGCTCCGTCACGCACTCGGTGTGCTTCTGCAACGCCGCCGAGGACCTGCTGCAAGTCGAGATCCCCCCGCGTGCGAGCTACATCCGCACGATCATCGGCGAGCTCGAGCGCCTCCACAGCCACCTGCTGTGGGTCGGCCTCGCAGGTCACTTCATCGGCTACAACACCGTGTTCATGTGGGCCTGGAAGTACCGGGAACCCGTCTGCGACGTCTTCGAGATGCTGACGGGGCACCGGCAGAACTCCTCGCTCCCGATCGTGGGTGGAGTCCGCCGCGACATCCCGGAGTCCTACTTCCCCGAGGCCCGGCGCGCGATGGACCGTCTGGACGAGCAGGTCGAGATGCTCACCGCCGCGGTGCTCGACGACCCCGTGCTCGCAGCGCGCTTGAAGGGCATCGGCGTCCTCACGCCGCAGGAGGTCGTCGACTGGGGCGTCGTGGGGCCGACGGCTCGCGCGTCGGGCGTGGACACGGACGTGCGACGCGACGAGCCGTACGCCGCCTACGAGGAACTCGACTGGAAGGTCATCACCACCGAGAACGGCGACGTATTCGACAAGGCCGTCGTACGGTTGCTCGAGATCCGGGAATCCATCTCCATCATCCGCCAGTGCCTCGAGAAGATCCCCGGCGGCGAGCTCAACCTCGGCCAGCAGCACATCCCGCGTGGTGAGGGCATCGGCCGCTACGAGGCCCCCCGCGGGGAGGACATCCACTACCTGCGCAGCAACGGCACCAACATGCCCGAGCGTCTGAAGGTGCGGGCGCCCTCGTTCACGAACGTCGCCTCGTTCGAGGTCAGTTGCATCGGCGAATCGATCGCGGACGTCACGATCACGCTCGCCGCGTGCGACCCCTGCTACTCGTGCACGGAGCGGACGGCCGTGGTGCGGGGCGTCGACGGACGCCCCACGCACACCTTCCAGGACCTCGTGCGGCTGAGCCAGGACAAGACGCGCGCCCTGGCGCGCGAGATGGGCCGCGAGCCCGGTCTGAATCTCCTGTAACCGTCTCGATCTGGGGTACCGACATGGACAGCCTCCTCCTGCCCGTCGCGCTTCCCGGGTTCGCGGGTCTCCTCGCGCTCCTCGTGCCTCGGCGCCTCCGCCCCTTCCGAACGGTGCTCGGCGTCCTCGGCGCCCTCGGCGCATTCATCGCCGGCACCGCCGTCGTGGACCTCGCGGGCCATACCGCGATGCTGGGTTCCTTCGCCTTCGGCGAGCTCGAGCTGGACCTCACCCTGCGCGTGGACGTGTTCTCCGGCTGGGCCGTGGCGTTCGTCGGCCTGATCGGCCTCCTCACGGTGCTCTACGCCGTGGGGTGGTTCCGGGGGCGCGGCGGCGCTCCGGGCCGCTACTTCGGCTGGCTGCTGCTCGCCGTGGCGGGCGCGAACGGCGTCCTGCTCGCGGACGGTCTGCTGCTGCTCGTGGTCAGCTGGGAAACCGTCACGCTCATGCTCTTCCTCCTCGTGATCCTGGGGCGCGAGGAGGGCAGGGAGGGCGCAGCCAAGGCGTTCACGATGCTCGGGCTGGGCGATCTCGCCCTGATCGTGGGCGTGATCCTGATCGGCGTCGCCAACCTCGAGGCGGGCTACGCGAACGCCTGGTCGCTCGAGACGTTGCGCGCCCATCCGCTCGGCGGCACCGCGGCGCTGAGCGTGGTCGCCTACCTCCTCTTCTTCGTGGCGGCCGCCGTC
>JAUXCH010000190.1 GCA_030618975.1 Planctomycetia bacterium | reverse complement strand
TGGAACGTTCGACGTGGGCGTGGGGGCCGGAACCCGGTTCCGGCTCGTTGCGGAGGACGGAGGGGGGTGGACTTTGTTGCGCCAGCCCCTCCGGGGCGTACCATGGTGCGCGACGGAGGTCTTCTTCCGGGGCCGGGGCCCGCTTGGACGCGGGTAAGCCGCAGCCGCTGCGCATCCCCCCTCGAAGCACCACTTCCCACGCCACGGGCTCCGTGGAGGCCGTGGCGGCGGGAGACCCAGCCACCTCTTCGAGTGGGGGGCACGCCGGGCAACCGGGGGACTCCAGGGGAGGTGGCGACGTGGACCTCCCGATCGTAGGGGTGAGCCTCACGGGCTCCCCAGGCATAGGGGCATCCGCAGCCCCGGGGCGCGTGACGCGCCCATCCTCCAGCGAGGACGAGTTGACGATGAGTGACCACACCTCCACTTCGGGTGGTTCGTCCAGCCGCAGGCGCCGCAGACGGCGCGGCGGACGCGGGCGGTCCCGACCCCAGCAGCAGACTTCGGATGCCCCGGTGTTCGACGAGTCCGGGCTGCCCTCGGGCGCGCTCCACGACGAGCCGGCGCCCCCGCCCCCGGATCCCGACGACCCCTTCGAGAAGCCCTCGATGGAGGCCCTCTACGAGATGGGCGTGCTCGACGCGACGCGCGACGGCCACGGCTTCCTCAGGAGCCCGGGCCTGGGCTACGTGCCCAACCTCGAAGACGCCTACGTCGCGCCCGCCGTCGTGCGCCAGTACGGCCTCCGGGACGGGGTCGTGGTGGACGGGGAAGTCGGTCCGCCCAAGCGACGCGGCCAGAACCCCCAGTTCTTGAAGCCGAGCTCGATCTGCGCCGTGGAGCCCCATCTCTACTTCAAGACCCCGAAGTGGGACACGCTGACGGTCATCGACCCGGAGCGCAAGATCGACCTGACCACGGGCTCGACCGACATCACGCTGCGCATCATCGACATGCTCTGCCCGATCGGTTTCGGGCAGCGCGGTCTGCTGGTGTCGCCTCCGCGTGCCGGCAAGACGATCATCCTCCAGAAGATCGCGCAGGCCGTGCAGGACAACCACCCCGAGGCGTACCTCATGGTCCTCCTCGTGGACGAGCGGCCGGAGGAGGCCACCGCGATGCGCCGCGCCGTGAAAGGCGAGGTGGCGGTGTCCACCAACGACAAGACACCCGAAAACCACGTGCGCCTCACGGAGACGGCGCTGAAGAAGGCGAAGCGTCTCGTCGAGACCGGCATGGACGTGGTCATCCTCATGGATTCCCTGACCCGTCTCGGGCGCGCGTACAACCTGCTGCAGCGGGGAGGCGGCCGCACGCTCTCGGGCGGCATCGACTCCCGCACCCTGGAGCGTCCGAAGGCGTTCTTCGGGGCGGCGCGGAAGGTCGAGTTCGGCGGGTCCCTCACCATCCTCGCCACGGCGCTCATCGACACGGGGTCCCGCATGGACCAGGTGATCTTCGAGGAGTTCAAGGGCACCGGCAACATGGAACTGGTGCTCGACCGGGACCTCGCCGAACAACGGATCTGGCCCGCCATCGACGTGAACAAGTCGGGGACGCGCAAGGAGGAGAAGCTCCTGGCCCCGTCGTTCCTCGAGAAGGTCTACCGACTCCGCAGGGTCCTCAACAAGGTGCGCCCCGTGGAGGCCATGGAACTCCTCATCGACCGGATGAACCAGACCGAGACGAACGAGGAGTTCGTGAACTCCCTCACCGCGAAGCGTCGCGACGACTGACAAGCCGGGAACCCTGCAGGCAGGGGGCGAGGACCGCGCGGCGGGCCGCTCGGCCCCCGCCGCGACTCCGGGTGCCCGCCCGGGTGCCCGGGTGCCCGGGTGCCGGGTGGTCGCGCCAGAGGCGTGGCCGCCTCGGACCGCGCGTAGGATGCCTCTTCTGCGCCCCCTGGTGGCGCGTACGCGAGGTTCCCATGCGCCCGATCCCGTCGCTTCGCCTTCTTCTTCCGGTCGTGGCCCTGCTGCTGCTCCTCTTCGCCGCGGCCCCGCCGGCCGCCGCGGCCGAGAAGCCCACCTTGGGCCTCCGCTACGCGACCCTGACCCCGGACAACCAGCACGTCGTCTTCGCGTATCGCGGCGACATCTGGATCGCGCCGGTCGACGGGAAGTCGAACGCCCGGCGACTGACCATCCACGAGGCCCAGGACACCATCCCGCGGGTCAGCCCCGACGGCAAGACGATCGCCTTCATCTCCCGTCGAGGCGGCGGTTACGACGTCTACACCGTGGGTATCGACGGCGGCATGCCCAAGCAGATCACGTTCCACAGCGCGGGTGAGGTCCTCTGCGACTGGTCGCCCGACGGGAAGCGGCTCCTCGTCCTGACGGCGCGCCACCCCTCGTTCGCCGGACTCGACCTCTACGAGGTGGACCTGACCGGCGGCACCCCCCGGCGCATCACCCGCGACGGCGGCCGCGAGGGCACCTACGCCGCCGACGGCAAGAAGATCGTGTACGTCCGCGGATTCAACACGATCTACCAGGACAACTACACGGGGAGCGCGAACTACGACATCTACACCGTCGACGGTCCCGGCGCCCTTCCGAAGCAGCTCACGCAGACCGACGGCAACGAGCGCTGGCCGTGCTTCTCGAAGGACGGGAAGACCATCTGGTTCGTCGCCGAGGAGAAGGGCGTTGCCAACTTCTACGCCCTGCCCGCAGAGGGCGGCAAGCGTACGCAGGTCACGAAGTTCAAGCAGGACGTGTGGCGCCCCGACCTCGGCTGGGACGGGAAGACCGTCGTGTTCGAGCAGTCCGGCCTTCTCTACACGGCGGATCTGACGGCGAAGGCGCCGAAGGCGACGCCGATTCCCGTGGTCGTGAAAAGCGACGTCCGCCACAGCGGCATCGAGATCCGCCAGATCACCAAGGGCCCGGAGCAGGTTCACGTGAGCCCCGGCGGCGACACGCTGGCGTTCTCGGTCCACGGCGACATCTGGACCCTGCCCGCGAGCGGCGGCGAGGGCCGGCGCCGGACCGAAGGCAAGGACAAGGACGAGTGGCCGCGCTTCAGCCCCGACGGCCGGTCGATCGCGTACCAGTCCGACAAGGGCGGCGACAGCAACATCTGGCTTCTCGACCTGAAGACCGGGCAGAAACGCCAGCTCACGAAGCACCGCGCCGACGACTACTTCCACGCCTGGTCGCCCGACGGCGAGAAGCTCGTCTTCTCCTCCGAGCGGAGCGGGAACCGCGACATCTGGACGCTGGAGATCGACTCCGGCCGCCTGGAGCAGATCACGCGGGACAAGGCCCCGGACGACGACCCGGCGTTCTCGCCGGACGGCCAGTGGATCGCGTTCGACTCGGGGCGGGAGGGCTCGCAGGCGATCTACGTCGTCCCCGCCGAGGGAGGCGACCCGCGCCGCGTGACGACCGACTCGGGGTTCCTCCAGGTGCCCTCGTGGTCGCCCGACGGATCGATGCTGGTCTACGAGTCCTTCAACGCGGCCAACGGAGGGTCGCTGGGTCTCTACGTGATCTCGTCGCGCGGAGGTCCGTCCGTCCAGCTGACGCGTAACGGGTCCGGTGCGATCTGGAGCCCGAAGGGCGACTACATCTTCCACACGATCCGCCGGAACGGGTCGACGGAGATCTACCGCACGCCCGCGCCGACTTCGATCGATCTCAGCGAGCGCGTGCCCTTCGCGGGTCGGATCGAGGTCGACCGGCGCACCGAGTTCGGGGACCTCTTCGACGAGGTCTGGACGCATCTGAAGGAGGGCTTCTACGACCCCAAGATGCACGGCGTGAAGTGGGACGACATGAAGGAGAAGTATCGCCCGATAGCCGTCGAGGCGGAGATCAAGGGCGAGTTCCACAACGTGATCAACCAGCTGCTGGCCGAGTTGGGTGCGAGCCACCTCGGGATCCGCGGCGGCCAGGAGCCGACCCACACCGTGCGACCCAAGCGGTCCCGGTCCGGTCACCTGGGCCTCGAGTTCGCGTCGGAGCCGGTGAAGGGGGGCGGCCTCCGCGTCGAGCACGTCCTGCCGGGAGGACCCGCCGACGAGCTCGGACTCCGCGTGGGCGACGTGGTGACACGGCTCGGCCGGAAGCGTCTCCGCGCGTCGACGAACCTGGACTCCATCCTGACGGACGCGGAGGGCAAGGAGCTGTCCATCACGTTCCGCCCGTTCACCCCGGACGGCCTCGGGACGGAGCGGCGCCGGACGATCGAGGCCGCCTCGTGGCGTACGGTCGCGATGAGGAACTTCGCCAACTGGGTGAAGAAGAATGCGAAGTTCGTCAAGGACGAGACCAAGGGCAAGGCGGGGTACGTCCATCTCGACATGATGAATCCCGCCAACCTGAACAAGTTCCGGCAGGCGGTGGCGGGCTGGAACCGGAGCAAGAAGATCAAGGGGATGGTGCTCGACGTGCGCTTCAACGGCGGCGGCAACATCCACATTCCGCTGATGCAGATCCTGACGGCGAAGCCCCTGATGCAGTTCCAGCCGCGCGGGTTGCCCAAGGTGAAGCAGCCCAGCCTCTACTGGGACAAGCCGGTCGTGGTGCTCATCAACGAGCGCTCGTTCTCCGACGCGGAGGTGTTCCCGGACGCCTTCAGGGCCGCGAAGATAGGCAAGATCGTCGGCGCGCCGACCGCGGGCGGCGTCATCGGCACCACCGACGTCCAGCTCTCGGACGGCAGCACGCTGCGCATCCCGCGCGTGGGCTACTACAGCATGGACGGCACGAAGCTCGAGGGGCAGGGCGTCAGGCCCGACATCCTCGTGATCGAGACGCCGGAGGATCGGCGGACCGGTACGGACCGGCAGCTGGCCAAGGCCGTGGAGGTGATCCTCGCGGAGATCGCGGCGCTGAAGAAGACCGAAAAGCCCACGAAGCCGGAGAAGACGAAGCCGGAGAAGACGCCCAAGACGCCCAAGACGCCTGAGACCCCCGCGAAGCCGCCGAAGACCCCGGTGGCGAAGGCCGGTCCCAAGACGCCGCTCGCCGACGTGCGGGTGGGCGAATGGGTCCGCTACCGCGTCACGTTCGGCGGAGCCGTCACCGTCCTCAAGCACCAGGTGGTGAGTGTGTCGGACGGGATGGTCCGCTTCGAGACCACCGTCGAGCAGGGAGGCGAGTTCCTGCCACCGCTGCCCGACGAGATCGAGATCCAGCCGATTCTGGAGAGCCTGCCCGCGCTGGGGCGGGTCGTTTCGAGCAAGGTGGGCCGCGAGAAGGTCCTGGAGGTCCTGGCGGACGTCCTGAGCGTGTCGGTCGAGTGGGGCGACATACCCGTCGAGGTCGTGTTCACGAATGCCGTCCCGGCTCTCGGTCTGTTCGTGGCGCGCGCGGGCGGCGAGACCGTTCTCGAGGCGGTGGCGTGGGGCGGCCCCGAGGCCCCGGCGGCGACGCCCGTGGCGGAGGCGAAGCCCGAACCGAAGCCCGAGCCGAAGCCCGACCCGAAGCCCGAGCCGAAGCCCGAGCCGGAGTCCGAGCCGGAGCCGGAGCCCGAGCCGGAGGCGGAGGCGAGCACCGCCCCGCAGATCCCCAACCCCCTCTACGACGCGCAGCCGGGCGAGTGGATCAAGCTGAAGCAGTCGGCCGGTGGCCTCGAGGCCTACATGATCCTCGAGGTCGTGGACGCCGACGAGGAGTCGGTCACCATCCACATGTCGATCGAGCAGGGTGACCGCCACATGGACGGGCCCGAGCGGGAGGCGGAGCGGGAGCGCTACATCGAGCTGACGGACCCCGATGAGGTCCAGGTCCGCCACGAGAAGGCCACGGTGGGGGACACGGAGTTCGACTGCACGGTGCTCACCCGTACGAACCCCCGCGGTGTCGAGGTCGAGCAGTGGATCAGCAACGACGTCCCCGTCACGGGCCTGGTGAAGATCGTGCGGGGCGGAGAGGTCATCCGCGAGCTGGTCGAGTGGGGCACCGACGGGGCCCCCTAGGGAATTCCGTCGCGGCAACCTCTGGCGGGCCGGCGTTACCATGTCCGGGGGCGTCCGGCTTGGAAGTGGAGTTCCGCGTGCACCTGCATCGCCGGTTCCTGGCCGTTCTCTGCCTCGTGGGGATCCTGTTCGGGTCGGCGGGACTCCTCGCGCCTACCGCGGCCGAGGCCCACGGGGGGCGGTTCATCCCGCCCGGGCCGCCCCTGGGTCCGCCTCCCGGTCCCCGGATCCCGGTGCCGCCGTCCACGACGCCGCCCTCGGTCCCGTCCGGCCCCGTGACGCCCGGGACCGTGCCTGCCCCGACGGGCGTGACGCCCGGGACCGTGCCGCCTGGGACCTTTCCGCCCGGGGGCGGTGGTCCCTTCGGCGGCGGGCCGGCGCGTCGCGCGGTCCCCAGGAAGGATCCGAACGCCGCCTGGCAGACCTGGTGGAACCTGAACCGTTTCGCCTTCCTGCCGGAGCGGGACGCGGTCTTCGCCCGGCAGGTGGCCACGCCGGGCGAGAACGACGATCCCCGTTTCTGGGCCCGGCGCCGCGCCGAGGCGGGGAGCCGGCACGTCACGCCCTTCCTCCTCGGGATGGTGGATCCGAAGGCGGGCGTCAGGGACGACGTCGTGTCCTCCGCACTGATCGCCCTCGGGAAGGTCGCGCGGGACCCGGAGGTCGTGGACGTGCTCTTCAGGCGGGTGGAGGACGCGCGAGCGGCCCCGATCGTCCGCGAGTCGGCGGCGTTCGCGGTCGGTCTCCTGCGTCGCTCCGACCCCGAGCACCGCTTCGAGGCGGCGCTGCTCGACGGCGTCCGGGAGCGGCTCCTCGGCGCGATCGACGACCGGCAGGTACCGGTCAGGACGCGCGCGTTCGCGGTGCTGTCGCTCGGAATGCTCGGTGACCAGCCCTACGCCACGCCCTACTCGAAGGACGGTCGCCTGGTGGTGCGCGCCCTCTGGCAGCGCCTCGGGCGACCGTACGCCCGGCGGGACGTGCCCATGGCGATTCTCACGGCGCTCGGGCAGCAACCGCCGGCCGGCGTGCCCGACGCCGTGCACGAGGGACTGCGTCGGATGGTGGTGGGCAAGTCGGTGCACGGGCGGCGCTGGGACGGCATCGAGCGAGGACACGCACTGACCACGGCGCTCCGCCTCGGCGGTCCCGATCGCCACGCCTTGCTGCAGCGCGTCCTCTGCCGCGCCCGGGAGGACAGGGAGGTGCGGCGCGCGGCATTCCTGGCAATGGGCGTGGTCGCCGAGGACCTCACCGCCGAGGAGCGCGTCGAGACCGCGAAGGCCGCCCTCCAAGCGCTGAAGAAGGCGCGCGACCCGCTCTCGAAGGGCGTGGGGCACCTGGCGTTGGGCCACCTCCTCGGCGCCGACCTGCGCGCCGGCTCCGTCGCCGTGCTCGTCCGGACGGGCGTGGCGCGGAGGCTCTTGTCCGAGGCGCGCAGCGGCGCGAACACGACGCGCGGCTTCTCCGTGCTCGCCCTGGCCCTGGGGATGCGAGGTGTCGAGAGCGCAGAGAAGCTGGTCACCGGCTTCCTCGAGGAGGGGCAGGCCGTTCTCCTGCGTGAGCTGGAGCGCGAGGTCTCCGACCCCGATCTCCGCGCCGCGTACGCCGTGGCCGTCGGGCTGGCAGGCCTTGCGGACGCGCGCGAACCCCTGCTAGCCATCGTCGGCGAGCGGAAGCTCGATCCGCAGCTCCGAGGGCACGCGGCCGTGTCGCTCGGGTGGCTCGGCGCGCCCGGCCCCGACCTCGAGCGGGCGCTTCACCTGGCGCTCGCCGACCCCGCCGACCTGGAGCTCAGGCGCCAGGCGGCGCTCGGGCTCGCCCTCCTCGGGGGGCGCGGCGCCGCGAACCAGCTCTTGCGCCAGCTCAGGACCGGGAAGACGGAGCGGCTGCTCGCGCAGGTGGTCGTCGCGCTCGGCCGGCTCGGCGACCTCACGGCCGTCGAACCGCTCAAGGTCTACGCCGCGGACGCGGGTCGAAGCGAGCTCGCGCAGTCCCTCGCCGTGGTGGCCCTCGGTCTCCTCGTCGACCCGGAGCCGCGCCCCAGCCTGCTGAGGCTCACGACGAGCAGCTTCTACCCCGGCCGGACGGAGTCCCTGGACGAGGCCTACACGATTCTCTGAGGCAGCGGAAGGTCTCTGAGGCAGCGGAAGGTCTCTGAGGCAGCGGAAGGTCTCTGAGGC
>JAUXCH010000526.1 GCA_030618975.1 Planctomycetia bacterium | reverse complement strand
CGGCTTCGATGTCGGACGCGGGTCTTGCGGGTCCATCGGGGGCGGCGGGGGACCGCTGAGGGGGCCGGGGGCCGGGGTCCGAGGACCCGCCTCGGGAGCCCCGGGAGGGTTCGTGCTACCGATTGGCCTCCCACGTGCGGTAGGGTGGTCCGGGTCCAGCGGGTGCCGGCCCCTCCTGCCTGATGCCTCGGAGGTTCGTGCCATGTCGATCCTGCTCCGTGTATGTGCTCTGTTCGCGATCCTGGCCCTGCTGTCCGCAGGCGTAGCCGAAGCCCGAGGCGGCGGCTCGCGGGGCGGCGGCGGCGGTGGATCCCGCGGCGGCGGCTCGTCCTCCCGTGGCGGCGGCTCCTCGTTCCGCGGAGGCGGCTCCTCGTTCGGCCGGTCGTCGTCGGGGCGTTCCTCGTTCGGCCGCTCCTCCAGCCGCTCGAGCTACTCGCGGTCCTCCGCCCCCAGCCGCTCCCGCTCGACCTATTCGCGCTCCTCCGCCCCCAGTCGCTCTCGATCGACCTACTCGCGGTCCTCTGCCCCCAGTCGCTCCCGCTCGACCTACTCGCGCTCCGCCACCTCCAGCCGCTCCACGCGGGGCACCTCGTCCCGGGGCTACTCCTCCTCGCGCACGCGCTCCACGTCGCCTCGCACGACGTACTCCAGCCGCACGAGGTCCAGTGCAGGAGCCTCGAGCAGCCGCTCCCGCTTCACTTCGCCCTCCTCGACGAGGAGCAGGACGACGACCCGCTCCACGACGGCTCGCGCGGCACGCAACCAGGCCGCGCTGGGCCGCCTCAGGACCTGGTCGTCCGCCCGAAGCGGTACGACCCGCGGCACGGCGACCTGGGGCTCGGCCAGCCGCTTCCGCAGCGGCAGCGGGACCCGTACGAGGACAGTTGCGTCCTCGGGTGGGGACAGTCGCTCGAGGTCGAGCAGCCGCTTCGGCAACCGCACCACCTCGATCCGGAGCGGCTCGGGCCGCACGACCTCTTCCCGGAGCGGCTCGGGCCGCACCACCTCGACCCGGAGCATCTCGGGCCGCCCGACGACGTCCCGGAGCCGCTCCGCCCGGACCACGGCGAGCCGGGGGAGTGGCAGCTCGCGCTCCCGGACCGTGGGAACGCGCAGCGCCCGCTCCTTCGGCGGTCGCGACGCGACCGCCGGCAGCCGGGGGGGCAGCAGCCGAGGGGACACGCGCGGGACCGCCACGCGGGGCCGGGGGAGCACCCGTTCGTCGTCGTCCGCGGCGAGGGGGGGCCGGGGCGGCTCGACGGCCGGCCGGAGCCGTTCCGGCCGCGGTGACGTCCGCCGCGGCAGCAGCCGCGGTGGGGCCGCCTACGCGGCGGCGCGTCGCGGCTCCGTCCGCTACAGCGGCGGCGCCGGCTACGGAGGCCGGGGCCGCCACGGCTACGGCCACGGCGGCTACTACGGACGCGGCGGCTATGGCTATGGCCATGGCCATGGCTGGGGCTACTGCCGCCCGTGGGGCGGCGGCTACTACTGGGGCTACCCCTGCGGCGGCTGGGGCCTCGGCATCGGGATCGGCGTCGGGATGGGCCTCGGCTACAGCATGGCGTACTGGGATCCCTGGTACTACGACAACTACGGCTCCTACTGGGTGAACGGCTCCCCGCCCTTCGGCTTCGGCACGGTGTCGTACGGCCCGACCTACAACACGTACTTCGTCGAGGGCGAGTACGACGACGAGGTCGTGGTTCCCGAGAATCCGCAGTTCCTCCCCGAGGACGACGTGGCGCCGCCCGTACCGGAGGAGGTGCCCAGCCCCGAGGACGCGCCCGGACACGCCGAGTTCGGCCTCGGCGTCGACGCCTTCCTCGACGGCGAGTACCCGGAGGCGCTGAAGCAGTTCCGCCTCGCGGTCCAGGCCGACGAGGAGAACGGTGAGGCCTGGATGGCCGTCGCGCAGTCCGCCTTCGCCGTCGGCGTCTTCGACGAGGCGGCCGAGGCGATCACACGCGCCGCGGAGATCGGCGCCTTCCCGCGCGGCTACCGTTACGACCCGACCCCGATGTACCCCGTCGAGGGTCGCTTCGACAAGTTCTTCGAGCGGCTCCAGACCTTCCGCGAGAAGCACCCGACGAACGCCGACGCGCACCTGATCGCCGCGTACTTCCACGTGGCGCTGGGCGACAAGCACGAGGCCAACGAGGCCATCGTGAAGGTGCTCGAGCTCCGTCCCGACGACGAGGCCGCGCCCGCGCTCACCATGGCGATGCTGCCCCCCGTCCCGCCGGAGAAGCTCCCCGGCGCCGCCGGGGCCGCGCCACTCCCCGAGACCGAGTAGGGTCTCCGGTCCCGGCGCCCGGTCCACGAGCGCGAAGCCCGCCCCGCCGGATCCCCCACACCCCGCCCCGGGCCCGCCCCGGCCCTCCGGGCCCCATCCCGCGCCTCCGCCCACCGGCCGTCTGGCGCCCACGCACACGCACTACGTCGGACGGTGCGGGTTCACTGGGGGGGCGCGGGGCGTGTCCCTCGGTGCCGATCGCAAGGTGCGGATTGCGCGTCCCGCAGGGCGTGGGATGCTCGTGTGCGTCCATGCGACGCCACGGTGCGCGCGGAGGGAACGATGAGCCGGAAGCGACGGCGCTCGAAGAACGGGGGATCCACGGCGACTGCGGGCCGGACGCGCCCCGTGCTGGTCCCGTGGCGCGAGCGGTCGCGCGCGGTGCTCGCCCGACTCCGCGCCTTCGCGCGCGACGGCTGGGCGGACGCCCTCGAACGCTTCCTGACCGCCCGGTTCGGCGAGGCGGTCGGGGAGGCTAGCGTCTCCGACCTCCAGACCGCATTCGACGACTACGTCTGCACGCCCGGCAGCGCCGGCGACGATCACGCTCCGGA
Source organism: Planctomycetia bacterium (assembly GCA_030618975.1). GTDB lineage: Bacteria > Planctomycetota > PLA2 > PLA2 > JAEUHO01 > JAUXCH01. The sequence continues at coordinate 1,495 of JAUXCH010000526.1, read as the reverse complement.
GCAGGCCGTGGAGGGCGCTCCGGCCCGGTCGATCCTCCGGGTCTTCGTGGACGAGGAGCAAGATCTCGACGCCGAGGAGCGACGGATCCTCCCGACCTGGGAGACGGAGCGCAACCGCCGCGTCTACCTGCTCGACCACGCGCACCGCGACCGGCTCGCGCTCTGGGACCCGCTCGCCGGAGGCCGCACCGTCCTGCACCTGATCGACAAGCTCCCCGCGGCGGCCGCAGCGGCTCTCAGCCGCGGAACCGTGGTCGTGGCGACCTCGGCGCCGTGGGCGAAGCGGCGGATCGTCCTCGGCCAGCTGGAGCTGTACGACACCGACGACGCCGTCGAGATGTACCGAGGCGAGGTGCGGCAGGGCGGCCGGATGTGGCCCGCCCTGCCGCCGTCCACCCCGGCCCGTGGTCTCTAGCCGGAAGTTCCGAGACCTACGGATTCACGGATTCACACCCGGTACGGATGCTCTGGGCATTGAGATGCCCAATCCGCAGCGCGAGGGCAGCCGTGCAAGGCACGGGGTCTTCCGCCCGTGGCCCGCACAGAGGACGGGCGCTGCGAGAGAGTGACGGCCCCGGCCATGGGCGGGAGAACCGGAGCTACCCGGCACGGAGGATCGGACCATCGGAGGGACGCGGGATGGCGGCTCCACGGGTGGCCGGCAGGTTCCGGATGTTCTGGCCACCTGGATTCCGTCGCTGCCGCTTCAGTTCGCGCGTGCGATCTGGAACGCGCCGCGACCGCCGCCGTACTCCGGTGCCGCGCCGCCGCAGGCCGGCTCGTAGATGGGCTCCGTCCAGACGTTGCCGCACGGATCCGGGCAACAGGGGTTGCGGAACGTGTCCTGGGCCTGGGCCTTCGTGTTGTCCCAGGCACACCGCGCCTGGCTGCAGCCCGTCGCGGCGACGAGGAGGAGACAGAGGAAGGAGACGGTCAGGGCCTGGCGCATCGTCATCGGGATCGGCTCCGGAGTCCGGCGCGAGCATGGCGCCGTCATCCGTTCCATCGGACGCCGGGTGGAGCGTCTTCAGGCCCGATCTCCGCACGCCCCAGATCGACGGGCACGCAACACGGACCTTCGCAGGCCCGATCGCCGCCCGGTCGCGCGCCGGGTATCCGACGGAGGAACACCCACGAACCGAGGCCCGGTGCGGAACTGCCCGGTGCGGAACGACCGGATCCAGGCGTCGATCCGGCGTGTCGGTTCCTCGAAACGAGGGGCCGTCCACGCTTTCCGGGTAGCGATCGCGCCTCCCCCGGGGAGCCGCGGGACCTGCCGCGAGCCCGGCCCTGGCCCTGGCCCTGGCCCTGGCCCCCCTTCGTCGGCTCCACGGGCGATCGGGAAACCCAAGGGCACGCAAGTCCGCCCGTCCTCGAGATGACCCCGAAACGTCCCCCCCCGGGCGTGGCGCTCGCAACGGAGAAGGTGCGGACGCTCGCCTCCCCGCAGGGAGGCGCGTCCGCCCCCAGGTCGTCCTACCCGAGTGTCCTCAGG
>JAUXCH010000665.1 GCA_030618975.1 Planctomycetia bacterium | reverse complement strand
GGTCGCACCACGGAGATCGAGATCGTCCTGGCGCCCACCGAGGGCGGCGCCGAGCCCCGCTGAGCCCGGGCCGCCCATAAGCCCGGGTTATCGTGAGCCCCGTCGCCACGAATCCGACGTATGAGGGGCCATGGAGCTTCGCCAGCTGCTGTCGCTGCGGGAGGTCGTCCGGGAGGGTTCGTTCACGGCTGCCGCGCGCTGCCTGCACATGACCCAGCCCGCCGTCAGCCTCCACATCAAGGCCCTGGAGAAGGAGTTGGGTGCCCGCCTCATGGAGCGGGGCGTCCGCGGCGTCCGCCTCACGCCGGCCGGTGAGGTCCTGCTCCAGGCCGCCGAGGTCGTACTCGCCGCGACCGACGACGCCGTCCGGCGGATCCGGGAGATGGAGGCCCCCGAACGGGGCACCGTGTTCGTGGCGTGCGGCGACACCGTGGCGCTCCGCCTCCTGCCCCCCGTCCTCCGGGCCTTCAGGAAGCTACGCCCGCAGGCCGAGATGGCGATCCGCAACCACGGCTCGCGCCGGATCCTCGACCTGGTGCTCAGGCGCGAGGTCGACCTGGGGATCGTGACGCGCCCCCCGTGGCTGGATCCCGCGCTCTGGACCCGAACCCTCCTCGAGGAGCCCTTCGAGCTCGCCCTGCCGCCCGGTCACGCCCTGGCCGACGAGGAGACCGTGGACCTGACCCGGCTCGCGGGCGAGCCGGCCGTCTTCCTCGCGAAACCCTCCGAGACGCGCGCCCTGATCGACCGGGGGCTCGGCGACGCCGGCGCCCGCCCGACGATGGTCATGGAGTCGGGGAACCTCGAGGTCGTGAAGGCCTACGTGGCCGATGGGCTGGGCATCTCGCTCCTGCCCGCGATGGGCATCACGGCGCGGGACCGGGAGCGCATGGTCCTCAAGCCCGTGCCCGCGACCTTCCCCCGCCGCCGGCTCGCGCTGGTCCGCCGCAAGGACCGCGTACCCGGGCTGCTCGCGACCGACTTCCTGCGCCTGCTCGCGGAGCGCTTCGGCAGCGGTCGGGGATCTTGAACCGAAGAGGACCAGGGCTGGGGAAAGGCTCTCTCCCCGGGCCGCCGCGTCGGATCATGGGGACCATGAAGATCCTCGTCACGGGCGCCGCCGGCCAGGTCGGAACCGATCTCCTACCCCTCCTCGTCGAGCAAGGGCACGAAGTCACGGTCTTCGACATCGCGAGGCGACCCGCAGGCTGCCCCGAACCCGTCACCTGGGTGCAGGGCGACATCACGGGCCGCCCCGAGGTCTTCGACGCGGTGAAGGCGTCTCGGCCGGACCTCATCTACCACCTCGCAGCCATCCTCTCCGCGCGAGGCGAGGACATGCCCCACGTGGCGTACCGCGTCAACCTCGACGGCACGATGAACGTGCTCGAGGCCGCACGCCTCTTCGAGACAGGCCAGGTGTTCTTCGCGAGCACGATCGCGGCGTTCGGGCCGGGCCTTCCCGACCTCGTCCCCAACGAGATCTCGATGCGGCCGACCACGATGTACGGCGTCACGAAGGTCGCCGGCGAGCTGCTCGGCGAGTACTACGCGCGGAAGTTCGGCCTCGACTTCCGCGGCGTGCGCTTCCCCGGCCTCTTGAACGCCGGCATCCCCGGCGGCGGCACCAGCGACTACGCACTCTTCATGTACGTCGAGGGCCTCAGGACGGGTTCGTACGCGGCCTTCTGCGAGCCGCACGCGATGATCCCGTTCATGTACATGCCCGACGCCCTGCGCGCGATCCTCGAGCTCGCCGAGGCGCCGCGCGAGAAGCTCACCCGCCACGTCTACAACATCGCGTCGATCAGCGCGACGGCCGAGGAGTTCGCCGACGCGGTCCGCGCGCGCGTCCCCGGCGTGGACCTCACCTTCGAGCCGGTCCCCGAGCTCCAGGCCATCCTCGACTCCTGGCCGCGTGCCCTCGACGACACCGCGGCTCGCGAGGACTGGGGCTGGCAGCCCGAGTACGACCTGGAGGCCATGAGCGACGACCTGATCGCGAAGGTGAAGGCCCTCCTGGTCGAGGACGCCCCCGCGCCCACCCCCTGACGGGTCTTTTGGTCCGACGCCTCCCCCGGGCGGCGTCCAAGGGTGTATGCTGGCCTCGAACCGGGCGTGTGCCGGCGCGCCGCGGGGAATGAAGGAGAGAGCGATGGGTGTTCGAGCTCGCACGCAGATCCTCGTCCGCGCCTCGGGCGCGACCCTGCTGGCCGTCCTGCTGCTGCTGGCGACGGACACGGCCCCCACCGCCTCGGCGGACCCGTACGGCGGGTACGGGACCGGAAGCGGTTGCGGGTGCGGCTCCGGCTCCGGGTACGGCGGTTGGCGAAACCGGCGCTTCGGACGCACGTTCGGACGGCGCCTCGGCCACCCCGTGGGCTGCTACGACGGGCTCCACGAATCCCGCTTCGTGGCCCGCGGCCAGGGCTGGCAGCTGCTCCGCCGCTACGTCCACCGCATCCGCATCCAGAACCACCACGTCCACCCGAGCTTCTATTTCCAGCGCCGCTGGCCCTCTCGGACGACGGACGCCCCGTACCGCTGGGGTGGGCTCGGTTGCGTGGGCCACGACTACCCCATCACCGAGTGCCCGCTCGTCGCCGCCTCGCTCGGGGGGGACGGGGAGCTGCTCGAGGGGATCCGCGACCTCACCCCGGCCGATCGCCTCCAGCGCGGGATGGAGCGCTTCTTCCGCAGCGCCTACGGGGAGGCCGCCGAGGACTTCGCCTTCGTCGCGAAGCACGACCCGCAGGACGCCCGCGCGCGCTACGGACTCCTCGTCACTCGCGTCATGCGAAACGACTTCCGCGGTGCCGTCGCCGAGATGAAGAGACTGAAGACCCTCGACGCGCTCGACGCAAGAGACCGGCTCGTGATGGAGAGCACGTTCCACGACCCGAAAGCCTTCGGCGCCTTCCAGGAGGGTCTCGACGCCCTCACCCAGTGGAAGTTCCACGACGTGAACGTCCAGATCGTCGCCGGCTGGACCCACGCCGTTCTCGGCGAAGAGGACAAGGCGCGCACGCACTTCAAGGCCGCGCTTCGCTTCGCGCCCAACCACGGCGTTGCGAGCCACCTCCTCGCCACGCTCGACGCCGAGGAGGAGGAGGCGCAGGACGCGCCGCCGGTCGAGACCCCGTCCGACCCTCTCCCGCCCCTCGAGCCGGCGGAGAACCTGGCCGCCCAGGAAAGGTAGAAGCCGTCGCCCTGCGAGCTCGGCCTCGATGTTCGGAATATATCAACTATGATATATTCCCTTCGTGGATCTCGTGGCCTACCGGAGTCGGCGCAACGCAACACCCCAACTCGTCGGGTTTCTGGACGGACTGCGCGGAGTCCGCCTTCACCCACGCGAGCACGGCTTGTTGCTGGCGTGAGATGGGATGAGACATGAGCCGCAAGCAACCCGTTCGGAAGCCCTCTGAAGCCCTCCTGCGCCGAATCGCTCACACCGGGCAG
>JAUXCH010000052.1 GCA_030618975.1 Planctomycetia bacterium | reverse complement strand
GATGCCGGCGCCCAGGCCGTTCTGCGCCGCGGTGCCGAAGCTCGCCGTCATGCGGGACACGATCTGGTAGATCAGGCCGAAGAGCAGCGTCCGGGCGCCCACGGGCGCCGAGACGAGGGCGATGCGCCGCCAGACCCGGAGCTCGACGGCCCGCCCGTCGCCGCGCCCGAGGTCGAGGCCCGCGCGGCCGCGGCGCAGCCAGATGAGCCCCAGCGCGGCGCCGACGACGCGCGAGAGGATCGTCGCGACCGCAATACCCGCCACGCCCCACTCGAGGCCGAACACCGCCACGGCGTTCCCGAGCACGTTGATGGCGACGGCGACGACCTGCAGGAGGAGCGGGGTCCGCGTGTCGCCGCGCGCCCGGAAGATCGACTCCACCGTGGGGAACAGGAACATCGCCGGCATGCCGAGGAAGAGGATCCTCAGGTAGGCCACCGACTCCACCTGCACGTCGGCGGCCATGCCCATGAGGCGGGGCACCAGGGGAGCCGAGAGCCACCCCGCGACCGCCGTGAGCAGCGAGAGGGCGACCGCGAACAGCAGCCCCTGTCTCGCGGCACTGGCGGCGCCCACGTCGTTCCCCGCTCCCGTCCGCCGGGCGACGAGGGTCAGGGTGCCGATCGCCGACAGCTGGATGAAGCCGAAGATCGCGATCAGGACGAACAGGTTGTTCGAGACGGCCGTCTGCCCCGCGACGCCCGTGAACTGCGCGAAGTAGACGTCGTTGAGGCCGTAGAGGTTGTGGACCAGCGTGGACAGGATGGCCGGCCAGGCCAGCTGCGCGATCCGGCGCGTGACGGAGCCGGTCGTCAGGTCGTGGGAGGTCCTTCGCGCCATGCCTCGCGGACGGTATCCGCGACCGCTCGAGGCCACGCATCGGGGTCAGGCGGAAAGCCACGCCCTTCAAAGCGGCGCATCGGGGGCATCGGGGTCAGGTGAAAATCCGCGCCTTTCAAGGCGGCACCCGAAGCGATGAGCGGGGTCAGGACGAGTTCGCTCCTTTTCGGTGAGCGCACCCCGGAAACCGGCACGCCCCGTGGCGCTCCCGCGCGTCCCGCGTCACGGACGCACCTCGGGCGGCTCGCCTGCGCGGCGGAGTCCGTCCGCGGCTACGGAGTTCGACCTGACCCCGAAGCGTCCGGGCTCTAGCGTCGGCCCCCACCCCACCCGCTCCGCATCTGCGAGCCGAAGATCGTCTGCTGCAGGAAGCGCTTCGCGTGCACGCTGTCCGGATCGAGCAGCAGCGCGGCGTTCGCCATGTTCGTCGCGTCCTGGTACGCGCGCCGCATCAGGTACACCTGGCCGGCGTTCACGTACGCGTCGATCGCGTCCCGCACGGCAGTCTTCCGCATCTCCTCGAGGTGAGCCACGAGGGCCTCGTCCCCGGCCGCTTCCGAAGCCAGCTTGTCGAGGTCCTTCACGATCTTCTCGAAGCGCTTCGCGGCCTGCTGAAAGATCCCCTTCTGGCGATTCGCGCTCTTCGTGCGGAGGGCCTTGGTCGCCAGGTGCTCGGCCTTCTTCATCCGGCTGTTGATGGGATCGAGCCTCTTCGTGATCCGCTCCTGCATCTGGAGCGCCTTCGCCTCGTCCTTGGGGAGATAGCGCGCGAGGCTGCGCACCAGGCGCTCCTCGTCCTTGGTCGTCTGCCAGAGGTGGACCGAGCCGAGCGCCTCGCGCGCCTCGTCGGCGGCCTTCGTGTCCTCGAGTTGGGTCAGGATCTTGGACGCGAGCCGACGGGCCCGGTCCCAGTCCTCCTTCTTGATCGCCTGCCGGGTGAGGTCGAGCAGCCGTGCGGCGACCCCCTCCCTGAGCCCGGGAAGGACGTCCGCCTCGAACTTCTTCACGACTTCCTTGTCCAGTCGCTGGGCCTTGCGGTACTGGCTCCGCGCCTGGTTGAACATGCCGCTCTCGTAGGCGAACACCGCGAGCCTGAGATGCGCCGCGGCGTCCTTCTCGACGCGCTTCGCCCACTGCTCGTAGTAGTAGTGCGCATCCAGGTCGTCCGGCGCGACCGTCAGCGTCTTGCCGTCCGCCGAAACGCGAATCCCGTTCTCGTCGACCGCCTGGATCTCCCCCTCGACGGCGCTTCCGTCGTGCAGCAGGATCTCCTCGGCGGACGCCACGCCGGCAAGCGCCAGCACCATCAGACCGCTCACGAACCACTTCATCGCGTCGCTCCTTCCTTCGAGGGGAGGGCGACGATACCGCGCACCCCGGCCCGCCGCCATGCCCGAGATCCCGGCGGGCAGGATCCGGCACGTTTCCGTGGTTCTGAGAGGCTGGACTGCGCACCGGGATCGGGCACCCCGGGAGATCGACGTCCGTTGTGCTCCTCCCCCCGCCCGAGCTCGCGGGGGCGTCCGCCCGGCGCGCGCCGTCGCCGCGGAGTCCGTCCACGACCGCGGATTTCAGCCCGACCTCGAGGCGCGCCCCGCTAGCATCGGCACGCACCGACCGTGGAGAGGAAGACGATGCCCCACAAGGCCCACAGTGCGCTGAGCGCCCGCGCGCGCATCTTGGAGAACGAGTTCTTCGCCAAGCGGGACCAGGCCAAGATCGCCGCGCTACGCGCGGAGATCGAGGCGCGGGCGAAGAGGCACGGCCTGGCCGAGGTCAGCGGGATCCCCGACGAGAGCGTGATGAATCAGCTGCTCGAGGTGGGCGTCACGGCACAGACCCTCGCGGCGCTGTCGCTCGTGCCGCTCGTCCTCGTGGCGTGGGCCGACGGCAAGCTCGACGACAAGGAGCGCAAGGCCGTGCTCGAGGCCGCCGCCTCCCGCGGCCTCGAACCGGGCCACCCCGCGCACGAGTTGCTGTCCACCTGGCTCTGTGCCGCACCGGAACCCGCCCTCCGCACCACGTGGCACGACTACGTGGCCGCGTTTCGCGACCACCTCCCGGCCGAGACCGTCCAGACGCTCCGCGCGTGGGTGCTCGACCGTGCGACCGACGTCGCCACGGCGACCGGCGGCATCCTCGGTCTCGGCAAGAAGATCTCGTCCGAAGAGCAGGCGGTCCTCGACGACCTCGCGTCGGCGTTCGATCCCTCCTGATCCCAAGAGCCACGCTTCCGGGGGGGCACGGCGAAGATCGCTCCCCCCCCGGACCGCGCCCCTACTTCAGCAACTGGCCCTCGTACTTGCCGGTGAGCGTCTTCAGGAAGGCGACGATCTTCGCCGTGTCCGCGTCCGAGAGCACGGTGCCGTTCTCGTACTTGGCCATCGTCTGCACCGCCTCGGCCAGGTCGCTCGTCGAGCCGTCGTGGAAGTAGGGCCAGGTCAGGGCGATGTTTCGCAGCGTCGGGACCTTGAACTTGTGCCGGTCCGCGTCGTTCTTCGTGAAGTTGGCGCGACCGGCGTCGGCCTCGGTGAGGTCGCCTCGGTCGGCGAAGTAGTCGAGGGCGCGGCCCATCAGCTCGAAGGACTGTCCACCCAGGATCTTGCCCACGTGGCAGGTGGCGCAGGCGTTCTCGAGGAAGAGACGATAGCCCTCCTGCTCCTCGGCCGCGAGCGCGTCCTCGTCCCCCATCAGCCAGGCGTCGAACTTCGAGCCCGTCGTGACGAGCGTTTCCTCGAAAACGCCGATCGCCTTCTGCACGTTCTCCCGCGTCAAGCCGTCGGGGAAGAGCTTCTCGAAGGCCGCGGCGTACTCGGCGTCCTGCTTCAGGCGCTCGACCACCTCGGGCCACTTCGCCCCCATCTCGATGGGGTTCTCCACGGGGCCGCCGGCCTGCTCGGCGAGATCGGCCGCACGCCCGTCCCAGAACTGCGCGACGATCGGACCGGCGTCGTAGACCGTGGGCGCGTTGATGCCTCCCACCTGTCCCCCGATGCCCTTCGAGAACTGCAGCCGGTCGCAACCGCCGGTATCGAGACCGTGGCAGCTCGCGCAGGAAACCGTATCGTCACCCGAGAGACGCACGTCGTGGAAGAGCTTCTTCCCCAGCGCAACCACCTCGGGGTCCAGCCCTTCGGGCGCGACCAGGGGCTGGATCGGCGACGCGGCGTGCTCGGGTGAGGCTGCGCCGGTTGCGTAGCGCTCGGCGCGTACCTTGCGTATCCAGTCGAGGACCGTGCTCTTCTCCTCGTCACTCAGCGCGCCGTCCCAGTGCATCATCTTGTAGTTCGCCGGGGGCATCGCGCCCGACTCGACCACGCGTTCGAGCTTCGCGAGAGCCACCTCGGAGTCCGGCGCCTGGGCCCCCATGTCGAGGAAGCGCAGCGCATGCTGGATGTCTCGCTCGAGGATGCCCTTGGCGATGGGGAAGTTCGCGTAGAACGGAAGCGCGGCGCCCTCCGTGTGGCAGACGACGCACTTCGCCTCGAGGATGGCGACCACCGGCGCTGCATCCGGCGTCAGCCCCGTCAGCCGCCCGCTGTTGTCCGGCTTGGCGATCAGGTTGGAGACCGGCAAGGCCAGCCCCAGGAGGATCAAGACGATCACGAGTACGAGCAGCTACTCCTTCATCGGGTGCGAACCTCACGTCGACGTTCCACGGGAACGGGGAAACGGCCGGCAGGGTAGCTCGCAAGCGACGGGGGGCCCCGACCTGCCGAACCGGCACGACGGCATGCTACCGCTTCCGACGAGATATGCGCGCGGCGGAATGAACATCCCTCGGCCCGGTCCGCGGGACCGGACGGCGTCGAGGACGACTACCCCAGGGTCTGGAAGAAGTCGTTTCCCTTGTCGTCCACCAGGACGAAGGCGGGGAAGTCCTCCACCTCGATCCGGTAGATGGCCTCCATGCCCAGTTCCGGGTACTCGAGGAGCTCCACCTTCTTGATGTTCTCCTTGGCCAGGACGGCCGCGGGGCCTCCGATGGAACCGAGGTAGAAGCCGCCGTGCTTCCGGCAGGCGTCGGTGACCTGCTGGCTTCGGTTCCCCTTGGCGATCATCACCAGGGATCCCCCGTGGGACTGGAAGAGATCCACGTAGGAGTCCATGCGCCCGGCCGTCGTGGGGCCGAACGAGCCGGACGGCAGCCCCTCCGGTGTCTTGGCGGGACCGGCGTAGTAGACGGGATGGTCCTTCAGGTACCGGGGCATCTCCTCGCCCCGGTCGAGGCGCTCCTTGATCTTCGCGTGCGCGATGTCCCGGGCGACGATGAGCGTGCCCGTCAAGGCCAGGCGCGTCTTGACCGGGAGCTTGCCGAGCTCGGCCAGCACCTCGGGCATGGGCCGGTTCAGGTCGATTCCGACCACGCCCGACTCCTTCTTCCCGCGGTACGCCTCGGGGATGAACCGCCCCGGCTCGTGCTCCAGCGCCTCGATCCAGAGGCCGTCCCGGTCGATCTTCGCCTTCACGTTGCGGTGGGCGGAGCAGGAGACGCCCATGCCCACGGGGCAGGAGGCGCCGTGGCGCGGCAGCCGCACCACGCGCGCGTCCAGCGCGAAGTACTTCCCGCCGAACTGGGCCCCGATGCCGGTCTGCGCGGCCTGGGCCAGGAGCTGCTCCTCCAACGCCACGTCCCGAAACGCCCGCCCCCCTTCGTTCCCCTCGGTGGGGAGGTCGTCGAGGTACCCGGTGCTCGCCAGCTTCACGGTCTTGAGGTTCGCCTCCGCCGAGGTGCCTCCGATGACGAAGGACAGGTGGTACGGCGGGCAGGCCGCCGTCCCGAGCGTCTTCATCTTCTCGGTGAGGAAGGAGACCAGCCGCTCCGGGTTCAGGAGCGCCTTGGTTTCCTGGAACAGGTAGGTCTTGTTGGCGCTGCCCCCGCCCTTCGCCACGAAGAGGAAGCGGTACTCCATCCCCTCCACGGCGTGGAGGTCGATCTGGGCCGGCAGGTTGGTCCCCGAGTTCTGCTCCTCGTACATGGTGAGGGGTACGGTCTGGGAGTAGCGGAGGTTCTCCTCCGTGTACGTCTCGAAGACGCCCCGGGAGAGAGCCTCCTCGTCCCCTCCGCCGGTCCACACCTGCTGCCCCTTCTTCCCGTAGATGGTGGCGGTTCCCGTGTCCTGGCAGAAGGGGAGAATCCCCTCGGCGGCCACCTCCGCGTTCCGGAGCAACGCCAGGGCCACGCCCCGGTCGTTGTCGCTGGCCTCGGGATCGTCGAGGATCCCCGCCACCTGTTCCAGGTGCTTCGGCCTCAGCAGGAAGGCGGCGTCCCGCATGGCCTCCCTGGCGAGGCGCTCCAGCGCGGCGGGCTCTACCTTCAGGATCTCGTGATCCTCGAACGTGCCGACGGAAACGTGTTCCGAGGTGACGAGCCGGTAGGTGGTGTCGTCCGCCCCCAGGGGGAAGGGACGCTGATACGCGAAGTCCGCCATGGTTCCGATCCTTCCGTAGCCGCAGCCCGCAGCAACGTGCCGGACGTCCGATCCGGCCTCCGGCCGCCGATCCTACTCCTCGACGACCCGGAGCGCGGACGAGATCCCCGGGGGTCGGCGCCGTGTCTCCACCTCTCCCGGATCTCGAGCGAGTCCGACACCTCGACCGCGTCACGGAGCATCACCGACACGGACCCGGGCCGAGAACAGAAGAACGGGCTCTCGGGGGGGGGACGCCCCGGGCCCACGGGAAAGTGTGCATTCGCCGCTGCGTCCCCTCTACTGCGGGGTGACAATACACCGCACAAGAACGGAGACATCCCATGGCCAAAGGTCAAGTGAACAAGGAAAAGAGCAACAAGCGAAAGCTCACCGTGAAGGAGAAGAGGGCCAAGAAGAAGGAAAAGCTCGCCCTCAAGGGGAAGTAGCGCGGCCCGCGGGGTCTCTCACCGCCGTGGCGCGTTCCCGTGAACTCATCGGTCGGACCCATCTGCCGGGCGGACAGGAGCTCAAGCTCACCTCCGAAGAGGGGTACTACGTCTTGACCCTGAAGGGCGTGCCGCTGATGTCGAGCGCGGCCCACCACTCGGAGGAGCACCTGGCGGAGATCGGCTGTGAAGGGCTCCAAGACCGGCCGAGGACCCGCGTGCTGGTCGGCGGCCTCGGCATGGGCTACACGCTCCGCGCGGCGCTCGACCGCACCTCCCCCACGAGCCGCATCGTCGTGGCCGAGCTCGTACCGGCGGTCGTCCGGTGGAACCGGGGTCCCCTCGCCGACCTCGCGGGTCGTCCGCTCGAGGATCCCCGAACCCAGCTCGAGGCCGGAGACATCGTGGCCTACGTCGAGTCGCGTCCCGAGCCCTTCGACGCGATCCTGCTCGACACGGACAACGGCCCGGACAACTTCACGGCGCGGGGGAACTCACGCCTCTACGACCCCCAGGGACTGGCGCGACTGCGTCGCGCCTTGAGACCCGGAGGCCGGCTCGTGGTCTGGTCGGCATACGAGTGCCCCCCCTTCGTCAAGGACCTTCAGCGCGCCGGATTCGAACCGCAGGTCGTGAAGGCGAAGGCGCGCGGGCACAAGGGCGGCCGGCACACCCTCTACGTCGGTCGGCGCCCCGAGACGGACGCCAGGGCCTCGTCCACCAGGCCCAGGCCGCGAGTCAAGGGCAGGCGGCGGACCCAGGGGAGACGGCGGCGCGCCTGAGCCCGCCCCCGGTTCCCCGACCGGGACCGGCGAAACCGGTCACGTCCGCGTCCGCCTCCGGTGTTTCCGCCCCGTGAGATCGACAGGGGGACGCCGCGTCCGTCCCTGCGGTCCCACGCGCGCATCACGGTTGACGACTCCGACACGTCGCGATGCGCGCGCAGCTCGGATGCTCCCCCGGACACACTCGCGATCGAGGTGGGATGCTGAAGCGGGGACTCGAACTTGGAGGCCCTGTACGGGCGGGGAGTCCTGACTCCCCCTCACCTCCCCCGCCGAGACGCCGCCACGTCGCCCGTGCAGGTGCCGGAGTCCGACGACCGGAGTCCGCCGGCTGCCCCAGGGATTCAGTTTCCCCCGGGTTCCTCTATCCTCGACGGAGCGACTCGACGGAGGGAGCACGTGATTCGACCGCGGCCGTGGAACACCACCGACCGTCTCTTCTTCCTGACTCTCGCGGTCTGCGGGGGGCTCGGGGTTCAGTCCCTCGTCACGGGCTCGCTCAACCATACGTTCCTCGTGTGGAACCTCTTCCTCGCGTGGATTCCCTATTGCCTCGGAGTCGGCATCGATCGACTCGCGTCCTGGACGGAGCCGGGGACGGGCATCCTGGTCCTCCCGACCGCGCTCTGGCTGCTCTTCTTCCCCAATGCGCCCTACATCGTGACGGACCTCGTCCACCTGAGGAGGGCGGCGCCTGAGCACCTGGTGCTGAACGGGTTGCTGATCGCCTCGTTCGCCACCCTCGGCATGGCGTTGGGGCTCCTTTCGCTTCGGCGCGTCCACGCGATCGTCGCTCGGCGGCTTGGAGCGCGCACCGGTTGGGCCTTCGTCGGAGCGGTGTTCCTGCTCACGGGTGCGGGGGTGTGGATGGGGCGCGTCTTGCGGTGGAACAGCTGGGACCTGGCCACGAACCCGGTGGCGATGCTCCGGAGGACCGTCGACGTTCTGCTTGCACCGTGGAACCACCTGCACGCGGTGGGCTTCACTCTGCTCTTCGCCCTCGGCCTCTTCGTCCTCTACCAGCGCCTGGTCGTGCGTTCACGAGTGCGCGTGCGCGCCCCTCGCCAGTTCGGTCTGCTCTAGAACGGCGCGGGACGGCAGCGTCCTCCGAACGCGTTGCCGCTCACGCGGAGGCGTCGACCCGCGGGGTGACGACACACGCAGCCACGGCGAGGGTCGATGGATCCACCGGCCGACTGCCCGCGGGATCTCACGCCGGATGCCCGTGTGAAACGCAGCGACGCCTTCCGGCGCCACGCCGTCCGAGCAGCGCCGCGCCGTCCACGCGAGGTCCTCGCGGTCGAGGTAGGGTCCCCCGGTGTTCGAGGCCCACATCGATCCACCGCAGCCGCTACGAATCCCCCCGTATCGGGGATGGGCGTTCGCACGCCCCTGCGAACCGGGCAGCACCGGCGGCGATCGCCTGGCCGCGAGCGTGACGGACGCGGGGCTCGTGTTCCTGGTAGCCGATGCGGCCGGGCACGGCGCGCGCGGACAGCGCTTCTGGGACCAGGCGGGACCGTGCGTGGGCGTTCACTGGGAGAGGCTGCTCCGGACGGGCTGCGCACTGGAGGACCTGGAGGCCTTCGCACGAGGCCTCAACGCGGACCTCTACCGTGAGGGCGAGCACCTGGCCCTCGCCGTCGGCGCGCTGGGCACGGATGGGCATCTGCGCCATGCCACATGCGGGTACGGAGTGCACGCGCTGCCGAGCGGGCCGGACGGTGCGCGGTGGCCCGAGTCGACGGAGCCGGTCGTCGGCTGGAAGCTCGGTTGGTTCTCCACCGAGGAGTGGGTGGCAGCGGAGCGCGCTTTCGTAGGTCGAGAGCTCCAGGGCATCTCGCGGGTGGTCGTGCTGAGCGACGGGTTCCTGGGCGAGGACCACCGCGACACGGAGCAGACGCTCCAGACCGTGAAGGACCTCGGCCGGGACTGCGCACGCCTCGACGCGCGCCGGGCCGTCGAGCGGATCCGTGCGCTCCCCCACGCGGACGACGACGCCACGGTGCTCGCCCTGGAGGCCCCGATCGGCGCGTGACCTGGTCGCCCACGTCGAAGGCGGTCGCTCCCACCGTGCTCATCGCGTTCGCGATCGTCCGGCGGGACGATCGGTTCGTCCGCCGGCACGCGATCGCCACCGGAAGCGTATTCACGAAGGACGGCCGGCTGCACCTGGTGATCTGGCCCGAGGGCGGAGCGCTCGAGGAACACTTCCGCCCGAGGCCACCTGGGTCGGAGTGGCGCTCGTGGACGTGACGGCCCGCCGCCATTCGTTGCGGATTTGCGCGATTCGTGCCCTCCCGGCGTCCTCAAGGGCCCCATCCGCGTCCTGAGGAAGAGCGTCAGCCTGCGTCGCCCTCCCTCGTCTTCGCGGCAACGCCTGTCAGCGCTGGCCTACAATTTCTCGGGTCGCAACTTTGTTGCATCGGCTGGGCCCCGGGCATCTCCCTGGGGTATGAGCGGCGCTGGAACGACGGGAAGCGTTCTCCTCGCACGGCCGCGTCGGCGACGGCCCGGAATCGGCGTCCCCGGAGGCTCACCGTGGCCACCTTCCCACTGCAGGGCCGGGGCTCTGCATCGGTACGAGAACGGTGGGTCGAAGGTGGGCCCAAGGGAGAGGACTTTGATGGAGAAAGTACAGAAGAATCACGGATTCGTGTTGCGTGCAAGCGTGTGCTTGCTCGCCCTCGCCGCCCTTACCCTGTTGGGATCGACGGCGTCGGCAGGCAACGGTGACGATCGCGAAGTCACGGTCATGACGAGGAACGTCTACTTCGGCGCCTCGCTACAACCGGTGATCGAGTCCGAGAGCGCCCTCGAGATGCTGTTCGCAGTGGCGGCGGTCTGGGATGCGGTCCATGACACCGATTTCCCCGATCGGGCCGAGGCGCTGGCAGACGAGATCGCTGACGCGATGCCCCTGTTGATCGGGCTGCAGGAAGCGGCGCTCTGGCGCATCCAGTCGCCAGGCGACATCCTCTCCGGAGGTACGACGCCGGCGGAGGACGTCGTCTACGACTTCACCGCGATCCTGCTCGATGCGTTGGAGGACCGTGGCCTGTCCTACGAGGTCATCGTCACCCAAGACGACGCCGACTTCGAGTTGCCGAGCATCACCGGAGACGACGTCCGGTTCACCGATCGCGATGTGATCCTCGCGCGATCGGACCTCGAGACGAGCGAACTGAAGATCGAGGGCACCGACGCCGCCCACTTCGAGAATCTCGCGTACGTGCCCCTCGCCGGGTCGATGATTCCCATTCTGCGCGGGTGGGTCGCTGCCGACGTGAAGATCCGCGGCAAGCAGTTCCGCTTCCTCAACACCCACCTCGAGGACGACCCCTTCCCGGCCGCTCAGGAAGCGCAGGCGGAGGAGCTCCTCGACGGGCCCGTCGCGGACGTGGACATTCCCGTTCTTCTCGTCGGGGACCTCAACTCGGACGCATTCGGCGCTGGGACCGACTCCTACGACATCCTGCTCGACGGCGGCTTTGAGGACGCGTGGACTACGGTGTATCCCCTCGTCGACGGTCTCACCTTCGGTCACGACGAGGACCTCCTCAACGAGGATCCGGGCATGACCGAGCGCATCGACTTCGTGCTCTATCTGGGCAACTTCGAGGTTGAGGCGGCCGATGTCGTGGGTGAGGAGGACGGGGACCAGAGCCCGGGCGGACTCTGGCCCTCGGATCACGCGGGCCTCTGGGCCACGCTGCCGATTCCAAGCGACCTCAAGCGCTGAGCGCGGCGCTGCGTCCGCACGCAGCGCCTCCCACTCCGACGTCCGGCGCCTGCTCGGCCTCGCCGAGTGGCCGCCGGAGGTCGCGTCTCTGGTGCGGCACATCCCCCCTCGACGCGACGGAAGACGCACCTCGCGAGGCAGCCGACACTCCAGGTTCGAGCGGAGTCGCGCCCCGGCCCAGCGGTCTTCCTAGACTGCGGGTCGCAGGTTCGAGTCCTGCCGGGGATGCCGCTCTCCGGGAGGGGATGGGCGCGAGGCACGATTGAATCAGTGCTCGTGGGCGCCGCGTGTGCGGGCGAGCCAGGACCGCGTCACCCGCACGGCTTCTCGCCGAGTATCTACACGGTGACCAGAACCGTGACCATGCTCTGCGAGAGCGCGGTCCCCGGCCTCGGCGTCGGCCTCAGTCACACCCTCGGCGGTAATCTGCATGCCGGGAAGGAGGACGACGGTCGTCACGCCCTCATCCGGGGTCGCACGACCGCTTCCATCCTTGGTGCGTTGACCCAACGGGCCGTCGCGCACCCACAGGCGCGGCGGCTTTCCTCGTGCCCATCGCCCGAAGCCCCGCCACCCTATGCGCCCGGTGGGACGGGTAGCCTCGCGCCCCGCGCAGCCTCGCGCCTCACGCACCCACGCCCCACGCCCCACGCCCCACGCCCCACGGCTCGGATTGTGGGCTGATGTGTGGGCCGATGGTCGGCCCACAATGGCCTTTCCTGTCCCTGCGTGTCCGCGCCGCCTCAGTCCCGGTTCCCAAGTCAGGTAGCGGGATTCTGCGTGCTATGGCCCCATAGCGCAGCGAATGGTGGTGCCGAAGCCGGGACTCGAACCCGGAAGCCCTTTACGGGCGGGGGATTTTGAATCCCCTGCGTCTGCCAATTCCGCCACTTCGGCTCGTGGTCGTCGGGCGCCCATTTACGACGGCCGCGGAGGCCATGGCAAGAGATTCCGCGTCTCCCGCGCTACAGCACGCGGAGTTGCCTCCTGGCGGGTCCGCGGAGATGGGGCTTGCTGTCGCGAAGGGGCCGCGTAACGGGCGCATCGACGCCGTCTGTCGGGGTACCCGTCTGTCGGGGTGCCCGTCTGTCGGGGTGCCCGTCTCTGGGAGCCGTCCGGCCTCAGCCGGCGCGCTGCTTCGCCGTGATCCGCTCCAGGGTCCTCAGGGTGCGGATCGTCATCGGTCCGAGCGCGGAATCGATCGCTCGGAAGTCGAGGTCGGACTCGGTCAGCGTCCCGCGGGGCAGCCAGTAGAGCTCGTTGCCTCGGAACGCCAGACGATCGGCCTCGGTGGCGAGGTCGAGGACGGCCGCGCGCGCGGACGCCGTCGGCGTCCCGGCAAGAAGGGCAACCTGCAACTTCCCTCCGGCCACGCCCACGTCATCGGTGAACGGCTGGTGGGCGGCGATCCCTGCGACCTCTTCCGCCGTACGGACGAAGGTCGGCACGGCGTAGCCGAGGGCCGCCTCGAGCCCTTCACGCACGCGAGCCGCGACCTGGGCGGAGGATCCCCGCCTTGCCTCGAAGAGGACGTTGCCGCTGGCCAGGAAGGCGGAGACGCCCTCGAACCCGAGCGCGCGGACGTGCGCGCAAAGCTCGTCGTTCGTGATCCGGCGACCGCCAAGG
>JAUXCH010000887.1 GCA_030618975.1 Planctomycetia bacterium | reverse complement strand
GCTCACAGAACGACATGGCTACGATCCGACTTTGCCGGACCGCGGCTCCCTTCCGGCACGGACCCCGTCTGCTCCGGGGCCGCTCCTACAATGCGCGTCCGGCACAGAGACAGAGGGCGGCTCTTCCTTCCGGCCGTCGCCTCCGTCGGGGGTGGGATCCTGAGTTACATCCGAGCGGCGCGCGAAGAGTTCCTGCAGACGGTCTACGCTCTTCGGAGCGCGCTGGCCGGCCTGCGTGCTCAGCGCGACGTGAGGCCGCGTCTCACGGGGAAGCGCGAAGCAAGTCCGCCCTGGAGCGAGCGGGGCTTCCGTGAGCTCGGCGAGACGATGGACGACGGCCTCCTCGCCGCGGACGCCGACGACCGGATCGTGTATGCGAACGACCGCTGTGCCGAACTCCTCGGATACCCCGCCCGGGAGATCGTGGGGCGCTCGATCCGCGAGCTCGTGGATCCGGCGGCCCGCTCTCTGTACCGAGCGCAGGGTGCGCTTCGGCACCGTGGCCGAACCGACCGCTTCGAGCTGACCTTTCGGCGCGCAGATGGCCGGCCCCTGTTCGCGTCCGTGTCCGTCCGCCCGGCGTTCGACGCCCGGGGACGTTTCGAGGGGAGCGTGGCCGCCCTCACCGACCGGGCGGAGCAAAGTACGGCTGAAGAGACGAACGTCGAGCGCGATGTTCGGCTTCGCGGGATCGTCGAGCACAGCACGAATGTCCTCTACACGCGCACTCCGGACCACGTACTCACCTACGTGAGCCCACAGGCGAGATCGTTCTTCGGTTGCGAACCCGAGGAAGCGTTGACGAGCTGGAGTGAGTTCCTCACCGACCACCCGGTCAACCGGGCGGCGCTCGAAGCTGCGCGGAAGGCCGGCGACACGGGGCAGCGGCAGCCACCCTACGACCTCGAACTGCGACGCCGCGACGGCAAGACGCTCTGGGTCGAAGCCAACGAGGCCCCCGTCGTCGAAGACGGGCGCACGGTCGAGTTCGTGGGCACACTGACCGACATCACCCAACGCCTGCAGCGGGAGAGGCTGCTGCGAAGCGAGGTCGATCTGGGACTCGCCCTCGGGTCCGTCCGCACCCCGTCCGAGGCGTTTCGCCACACGCTCGAAGCCGCGCTCCGAGCCGACGAAGTCGACGCCGGGTGGCTCCATCTCCTCGACTCCGAATCGGACGACCTGGTTCTCGTCCGTCATCGCGGTTTGAGCGGGGCCTTCACGACGGCCGTGGCGCGCATTCCGGTCACGGGCCCGCGAGGCACCCTGGTCCGCCGGAGCTCGGGGCGCGGCCTCGAGGCCGTGGACCCCGACGCTCTCCGGGAGGGTCTCCGCACCACGACGGTGCTTCCGATCCGTCACGACGGACGTCTGCTCGCGTGCCTGAGCCTGGCCTCCCGGCAGGTCGACGCGTTCCCCCCGGCCGTCCTGGGCGCGCTCGAGACGATCGCGAGCCTGCTCGGCCCCGTCATCGCCCGCTTCGAGACCTTGACGTCGCTCGAGAAGAGCGAGACGACCCTGCAGTCGCTCGTCCGTTCCGCGCCCGCGGGCATCGGGCTGTTGCAGGATCGCGTCTTCCAGCAGGTGAACGACCACATGATCCACCTCGCGGGGTATCCCCGGAGGGAGCTGCTGAACCGCAGCGCGCGGCTCCTCTACACCGACGACGCCGAGTTCGAGCGTGTTGGGAGGGAGGTGCACGACCAGATCGAGAGATCCGGCATCGGCTCCTTGGAGACGCAGTGGAAGCGACGGGATGGGGCGCTGATCGACGTCCTGCTGAGCGTCGCCGCACTCGACCGGACGGACATCTTATCGGGGATCGTCTACACCGCCTGGGACCTGACGGCGCGCAACTGCGCCGAGCAGGAGCGCCTGCGCCTCGAGAAACAGGTCCAGCAGGCGCAGAAGCTCGAGAGCCTGGGCCTGCTCGCCGGCGGCATCGCCCACGACTTCAACAACCTGCTCCACGCCATCATGGGGCACGCGGGCATGGCCGGAAGCTGCGCGGGAAACGCGGGGCAAACGGAGACCCACCTCGACGCGATCGAACGTACTGCCGCACGGGCAGGTGACCTCTGTCGACAGATGCTCGCCTACTCCGGGCGTGGCGCGTTCGTGATCGATCGCATCCACCTCGGCGAGGTCGTGACGGACCTCGCCAGCATGATCGAGGTCTCGCTGTT
>JAUXCH010000599.1 GCA_030618975.1 Planctomycetia bacterium | reverse complement strand
GTATCGTGCGCCCCATGACGCCCGGCTCCGACCTCGAGACCGCCCCGACGCAGACGCTGGGGGAGATCCTCGAAAACCGGCGCGTCGCACCCTCCACGTGGATCATGAAGATCCACGCTCCCGAGGTGGCGCCGCGCATCCGCGCGGGCCAGTTCGTCAACGTGCGGACCTCGGAGTCGCTGGTCCCGCTCCTTCGCCGGCCCATGTCGATCCACCGCGTGATCCGGCACGGCGGGACCGCGACGGGGTTCTGCATCCTCTACGACGTGGTCGGACCCGGCACCGAGGCGCTCAGCCGGATGCGCACGGCGGGGCGGGTCGATTTCGTCGGGCCCCTGGGCAACTCGATCCACGTTCCGGAGGGCACGCCGCGGGCCGTGCTGGTCGCGGGCGGGATCGGGGTCGGGCCGGCCAAGATCGTCGCGGAGGAGCTCCACGAGATGGGGATCCGCGACGTGACGGTCTGCTACGGGGCGCGCGACGGCGACCACTGCGTACCGACCGACGACGTGGCCCCGCACGGCTGCCGCGTGCTCGTCTGCACCGACGACGGATCGCTGGGGCGCAAGGGGTTCGTGACCGATACCGTCCGCGACCTCATCGGGGGAGGGCGCCTGACGGCCGGTGACTACGTCTTCGCCTGCGGTCCCGTCCCGATGTTCAAGAGCCTCCAGCGGCTGCTCGCGCCCGCAGGCATCGAGTGCGAGGCGGCCACCGAGGAGTTCATGGGCTGCGGCTTCGGCGTCTGCTTCGGCTGCAACCTGAAGCAGCGCCAGGAGGACGGCTCGGTCGTCTTCAAGCTGTGCTGCGTGGACGGTTGCATCTTTCCGCTCCACACCCTTGTCTACGAGGACGAACCCGCATGATGCGTCGTCTCCAGGTCGCGGGCCAGGATCTGCTCAAGGTCCTGCGCGACGTCAAGGCCGGTGAGCTCAAGGCGTTCGAGGACGAGGTGCTCAACTCCAATCGCGTCTTCGTGACGGGGTTGGGGCGAACCGGCCTCATGGCGCGCGGCCTCGCGATGCGCCTCATGCACCTCGGGCGCCGCGTCTACCACGTGGGCGACGTGATCACGCCGGCGATGCGGCAGGGCGACCTGCTCATCATCGGCTCCCGCACCGGGCGGTCGAAGGTGCTCCAGATCTTCGAGGAGATCGGCCACAAGACCAAGGGGCGCGTGGCGGTCGTGACCGCCGACCCGGAGAGTCCGGTGGCTCGGAAGGCCGACGTCGTGCTGACGATCGACGACCGGCCGGTGGTCGCCGCGCGGCGGCGCCGCAACGAGCCGTGCCTGCCCCTCGGCTCCCTGTTCGAGCAGGCCTTCCTGGTGGTCATGGACCAGGTCGTCATGGACCTGATGTCGGCCCTGGATCTCACCGAGCGGGACCTCGCCCGGATCCACACCCGGTTCGAGTGACAGCCGGGACTCGCGTGACACCCGATTGAGCGACAGCCGGGACTCGAGTGACGGCCGGTTCGAGTGACGGCCGATTCGGGTGCCAGCACCCGGGCCCCGGGTTCATCGGGACGCCCTGGGCCGTAGAATCCGGCTTCGAACCGGAAGACGCTGGAGGTTGGGCGGGTCCGTTCGAGGCTGGCTCGGGGTCGATTCCCGCGCGCCCGCGGCCGCACGACCTCCTGCGCCGACCGGTGTGAGAGCCCATCGAACCCGTTTCACCGGAGCCCCAGGATCATGCCCGACGCCGTCATCGTTTCCGCGTGCCGCACGCCCATCGGGCGACTCGCGGGCGCCTACACGTCCTTCACCTCCCCGCAGCTCGGGAGCCTCGTGATCAAGGAGGCCGTCCGGCGCGCCGGGATCCAGCCCACGGACGTGGACGAGGTCATCATGGGGACCGTCCTCCAGGCCGGCCTCGGACAGAACCCCGCCCGGCAGGCGGCTCTCGGCGCGGACATCCCGCCCGAGGTCTGTGCCTACACGGTCAACAAGGTCTGCGGCTCCGGCCTCAAGTCGGTGATGCTCGCCGCGAACGAGATCCGGCTCGGCAGCGCGAAGTGCATCGTCGCGGGCGGCATGGAGAGCATGACGAACGCGCCGTACCTGGCGCCCGGCATCCGCGCCGGCCTCCGGCTCGGTAACGGGAAGCTCCTCGACGGGATGATCCACGACGGCCTGTGGGACGCCTACGAGGACTTCCACATGGGCAACACCGGCGAGCTGATCGCCGAGCGGTTCCACGTCGGCCGCGAGGCCCAGGACGCCTACGCCGCCGAGAGCCACCGCCGCGCCGCCGAGGCGACCGAGAAGGGCTGGTTCGAGGACGAGATCGTCAAGGTCGAGGTCAAGGGCCGCAAGGGCGCGGTCACGATCGTCGAGAAGGACGAGGGCATCCGCGCCGACGCGACGGCGGAGTCGATGGGGAAGCTGAGGCCCGCCTTCCGGAAGGACGGGACCGTCACGGCCGGCAACGCCAGCCAGATCAGCGACGGCGCGTCGGCCGTCGTCGTGATGGCGGCCGACGAGGCCGAGAAGCGCGGCCTTACGCCGCTCGCGAAGATCGTCGACTACACGACGGGCGGCGTCGAGCCCAAGTGGGTGATGTACGCGCCGGTCGTGGCCTGCGAGAAGCTCGAGAAGATGACCGGCAAGAAGAACGCCGACTACGACCTGATCGAGCTCAACGAGGCCTTCTCCTCGGCCGCCTGCGCCGTCACGGCGGAGGCCGGCATGCCCCTCGAGAAGACGAACGTGAACGGCGGCGCCGTGGCCCTCGGCCACCCGATCGGCGCGAGCGGCGCTCGCTGCCTCACGACCCTGCTGTACGCCCTCAAGAACCGCGACCTCAAGACCGGACTGGTCACGCTCTGCCTGGGCGGCGGCAACGCCGTCGCGATGGCCGTCGAGCGCTAGGCCCGAGCCGAAAGGGAGAGACCCCATGACGTTCCAGAAGGTTGGAGTGGTGGGCGCCGGCACGATGGGTGCCGGTATCGCCCAGGTCTTCGCGCAGGCCGGTACCGCGGTCTGCCTCCACGACATCTCACAGGAGTTCGTCGACAAGGGACTGGCCGTGGTGGGCAAGGGCCTCGGTCGCCTCGTCAAGAAGGAGAAGATCACGCAGGCGGCGGCCGACGAGATCGTCCGGCGCATCCAAGGCACCACGAACTTCGACGACCTCGCCGGCTGCGACCTGGTCGTCGAGGCCGTGATCGAAGACGCGTGCATCAAGAAGGAGGTCCTGGCGAAGCTCGACGCGATGCTGCCGGAGCACTCGATCCTCGCGACGAACACGTCGAGCATCTGGATCACGGAGCTCGCCGCCGCCACCCAGCGGCCCGACCGCTTCATCGGCATGCACTTCATGAACCCGGTGCCGATCATGAAGCTGGTCGAGCTCATCCGCGGCCTGGCGACGAGCGACGACACGTACGAGAAGGTGAAGGCCGCCAGCGAGGCGGTGGGCAAGACCCCGGTCGTCGCGAACGACTACCCCGGGTTCGTGGCCAACCGCATCCTCATGCCCATGATCAACGAGGCCGCCTACTGCCTCATGGAGGGCGTGGCCGAGGCCGAGAACATCGACTCGATCATGAAGCTCGGCATGAACCACCCGATGGGGCCGCTCGCCCTCGCCGACCTGATCGGCCTGGACGTCTGCCTCGCCATCATGGAGGTGCTGCACGCGGAGCTGGCCGACTCGAAGTACCGGCCGTGCCCGCTGCTCAAGAAGACCGTCCTGGCGGGCCACCTGGGCCGCAAGACCGGCAAGGGCTTCTTCGACTACACCCGCTGACGACGGTGTCTCGTGAAGGGGGCTCGACCGCCCCCCTCCCCAAAGCCGGACATCGACACCCGGTACCGATGTTCGGCATTCAGATGCCCAAGATCGGTGC
>JAUXCH010000546.1 GCA_030618975.1 Planctomycetia bacterium | reverse complement strand
GAGGGGGGGGCCTGACGCCGTGCGGTATCGGTGCCTGGCACCGCACGGAGGGGAGAGACGCACGGCACCGCCGCCGAGGAGCCCCCCGGATCGTCGTCGGGCCGGACGCCGGGCCGTCGCCTGGAGAGGCGAGTTCTTCCTCTCGGAGGGCCGCCGGATCCCGATGTGCGTCGCCAACCCGCGGCAAACGGGGCGTGCTCCTCCAGGTCGAGGGCCTCGAGTTCGCGGCGTCGGGCGTCTCGCGCCGCCGGGGACTACTTCGCTGCGGCGCGCCGCCTGCGGGCCGTGCCGCGTGCTGTCCGTACGGCCGGGTCGTCGGCGCTCTCGCGCACGTCGATCAATCTCAGCTCGGCGGTGCGCGTTCCCTTCCACTCGTTGACCATCGGCGCGACCACCATGTCGAGCGGCCGGCGCAGGGTGGTCAGCTCGAAGCAGTCGGCCATGCGGAAGCCGACCACGCGCACGGCGCCCTGCCCCTGCTTGATCGAGAAGGAGATGTGGGCGTCGTTCTGGCCCATGAGCCGGGCGCGTCCGGCGACGGTGGCGCCGCGCACCACGAAGACGGGCTCCGGGTTCGCCTGCCCGAAGGGCGCGAGGCGCTGGAGCGCCTCGGCGGTCTCGAGGGTGAAGTCGTCGGGGTCGGCCTCCGCGTCGACGTCGATCGTGCGTTGCACCACCTCGGCCGCGGTCTGGACGCGGACGGCCTCGTCGAAGGCGTCGCAGAACGCGTCGACGTTCGTGCGGTGGATGTCGAGGCCGGCGGCCGCCGCGTGGCCGCCGTAGCGGTCGAGGTGCGGCTCGCAGCACGTCAGCGCGCGGTGGAGGTCGACCTCCCGCGGCGTGCGGCAGGACCCCCGCCCGCCGTCGCCGTCGAATCCGATGACGACCGTGGGCAGGTTGTGCCGGTCGACGAGCCGCGCGGCGACGATGCCGATCACGCCGCGGTGCCAGCCCTCGCCGTGCACGACGAGGCTCCTGCGATCGGCTCCTTGGAGGATCCCCTCCGCCTGCTCGACCGCCTGCTGGAGCACCTTCTGCTCGATGCGCCGCCGTTCGCCGTTCGCCTCGTGAAGTTTCCGTGCGAGACCGCGCGCCTTGTCGAGGTCGGTCGAGGTGAGGAGCTGGATGACGATCTCCGGCTTCGAGAGCCGGCCGGCCGCGTTGAGGCGCGGCGCGATGCGGAAGGCGACGTCCTCGGTGGTGAGGGGCTGTGCGCCCACGCGCGAGCACTCGAGAAGAGCGCGGATGCCGGGATGGTGGGAGGCACGCAGCGCGGCGAGGCCCGCCGCCACGAGCACGCGGTTCTCGCCCTGGAGCGGGACGACGTCGGCCACGGTCGCGAGTGCGACGAGGCCCACGGCGTCCCGGAGGAACTCGCGGAACCGCGCGGCCTCCTGGCTCGAGCTGCCCGCCACGTCGCGGAACCTCTCGGCCACGGCCCAGGCGGTCTTGAAGGCCAGTCCGCAGCCGCACAGGCCCCGTCCCTCGCCGCTCGCGTCGGTGCGGTGCGGGTCGACCACGGCGTACGCTGCGGGCAGCCGCTCGTCGGGGAGGTGGTGATCGGTGATGATCACGTCGATGCCCAGCGCGTTCGCGCGGTCGACGGCCTCGTGGGCGACGATTCCGTTGTCGACCGTGACGATCACCTTCACGCCCGCGGCGGCGAGTCGCTCGACGCCCTCCACGCTCATGCCGTAGCCGTCCGTGTCGCGGTTGGGGATGGCCCACTCGGCGCGAGCGCCCGCGAGGCGGAGGAACCGGACCAGGAGCGCGGTGCCGGTCATCCCGTCCACGTCGTAGTCGCCGAAGATCCCGATCGGTTCCTCGTGGCGGATGGCGGTCGCGAGGCGGGCCGTGGCCTTCCCCATGTCGGGCAGCACCGCGGGCGACTCGAGGTCGGCGAGGCGCGGGGAGAGGAAGTCCCGGGCCTCCTCGGGATCCCTGAGCTCCCGCTGCCAGAGGAGACGTGCGACGAGCGTGGGTACGCCGAGTCGCCTCGCGAGCGCCGGGATGTCGTGCTCGAGGGCGGACGACGGGACCGGCGCCACGCGCCAGCGGTTCTGCGGTATGCGCATGGGCTCCTCGCGACCCGTTCACGGACGGGCCCCCGGGCCGCGGGCGGGTAGCATGAGCCTCCCCGCGCCGTGCCTCTCTTTCCGAGAAGGGTAGTGCCCCCCTCCGACGTGCCATGACGACCGACCCTGCCAGAGTCCGACGCGTGATCCTCGGGACCGCCGGTCACATCGACCACGGCAAGACCGCCCTGGTCGAGCGGCTGACCGGAACCCGGACCGACCGGCTCAAGGAGGAGCAGGAGCGGGGGATGACGATCGACGTCGGGTACGCGGAGTTCAGCCTCCCCGACGGCACGGAGGTCGGGCTCCTCGACGTGCCGGGCCACGAGCGTCTGGTCAGGACCATGGTCGCGGGTGCGACCGCCATGGACCTGGCCCTGCTGGTGGTGGCCGGCGACGACGGTCCCATGCTGCAGACGCGCGAGCACGTCGAGATCCTCGACGTGCTGGGCATCACGCACCTCGTGGTCGCCCTGACGAAGACGGATCTCGTGGACGACGAGATGCTCCTCCTGGCCGAGGAGGAGATCCAGGCGCTCCTGGAGCCGACCGGCATGCGCGGCGCGCCGATCCTGCGCGTGTCCAGCCAGACCGGCGACGGCGTCGACGCCCTCCGCGCGGCGATCGCCGGCGCGCTGCCCCCGGCTCGCGAGGATCCGACCGAGGGCCAGATCTTCAGGATGCCCATCATGCGCGCCTTCGTCGCGGAGGGTCGCGGGGCCGTCGTGACGGGGATCCCGCTGTCCGGACGGCTCGGAACCGGCGAGGCGGTCCAGGTGTTGCCTGCGGGGTGGGGCGGCCGCGTCCGGTCGATCCAGGTGCACAAGCGCGCGTCCGAGGAGGCCCGCGCAGCCCAGCGAACGGCGCTCGCCCTCTCCGACGTGACAGCGGGGAAGGTCAAGCGCGGCATGGTGCTCGCGACCGCCGGCGTGCTCGAGCCGGCTCGTCGTCTGGCCGCACGCGTTCGGCTCCTGCCCGGCGCGCGGAGGATCCGCCACGGCGACCGCGCGCGGCTGCACGTGGGCGCCGACCAGGTGGTGGTGCGCGTCCACGTCCTCGACGGTACGGTGGCGGCGCCCGGCGAGACCCACCTGCTCGAGCTCGAGGCCTTCCACGACATCGTCGCCGCGCCCGGCGACCGGCTCGTCCTCCGTACCGAGAACGCCTCGGGCACGCTGGGCGGGGGCGAGGTCGTGCAGGTGCTCGAGCGCCGTCTGCCCCGCAAGCGCCCCGGCATCCTGAAATCGCTGATCGAGCGCGCCGATCACCTCCACGATCCGGAAGCGCTGCTGCTCGGCGAGCTGGAGGTGGCGGCACAGGAAGCCACCGACTCCAGGAAGGTCGCCGCACGCACCGCGCTGCGTCCCGACCTCCTCGGCGGCTGGATGGACGCCCTGGTCGAGAAGGGGGAGGCCGTCCGCCTCGGCCACGGTGGCCGGGTATGGATGGCGAAGGCCGCCTTCGAGAAGGCGCTCGACCGGATCGAGAAGGGCGCTGCGCGGATGCACGCGAAGGACCGGGCCCTCGAGAGCCTGCCCGTCTCCGCCGTGCGGACCGCGGCCGGTCGGCTGCCCCCGCCCGTGCTCGACGCCGCCCTCGAGCACCTCGTCTCGTCGGGGCGACTGGTGCGCGAGGGGCGAGACGGCATCCGCCTGGCTTCGCACTCCTCCTCGCTCTCTGCGACCGACCGCAAGGACCTGGAGAGCGTTCAGGCACGGCTGGCACAGGGTGCGGGGACACCGCCCGCCATCGAGGACCTCGAAGCCGACCTCGCCCTCACCCGCCCCCGCGTGATGCGGGCACTGAGGCTCCTCGCGAACCGCGGCGCGGCCTTCAAGGCCGGGGAGTTCTTCTTCGACGGCGCCTGGGTCGAGGAGGCCAAGGCGCGGCTCGCTGCCCACGCCGAGGTGAACGGAGGCTTCACGCCCGGCGACGCGCGGACGCTCCTCGAGACCACGCGGAAGTGGATCATTCCCTTGCTGGAAGCCCTGGACAAGGCGGGTTTCAGTCGCCGGACGGGCGACAAGCGGGTCGTGCTGAGCTGAGAGGGCGTGCAGGCATCGGGGGCGCGAGCCCCCGGGCGTGGAGCGTGG
>JAUXCH010000904.1 GCA_030618975.1 Planctomycetia bacterium | reverse complement strand
GGCGAGGATCTGAGTATGAGCGCTGTCCCCTCAGTCGTCGGAGCACCTGCTGCTCTCGTCATGTCCGCCACGATCCAGCCGCCTGAGAACTGCCCGGCATTGGCCAGGCAGGATCCCCTCGTGCGACTCGAGGACTACCGGTCCGCCCTCCGCTTTTACTTGCAGCTTCCTAACGAACTGATCGATCGCATCATCTTCATTGACAACTCTGACTACGACCTCTCGCCGGGTGCAATCCCGGAAAGGCACCAACTCATGCCGCCTTCCTGCGCGCAGCATGGGCGTGTGCGCCGTCGGGTGAACGGTTGAGCACGCGGCGCATGAGTTCATCCCATCGCCCCGCCTTGAGGTAGGCGCGCATGTGGAGCATCCGTTCCGCGTTCTCTCCGCGCCAGAAGATGGAAGGCCCCTTCAGCCGCAGGTTGATGACGCGACGGATGGCGCTTTCCACGGCTCCGCTTCCCAACGGGATCCCGCGCCTCCGAAACGCGCGGTAGCGCATGAGGTCCTTCCGCTTCACGAAGTACTCGACCTCCGTACGGATCAGGGCGGCGTTGCGGCCCGCCTTGCAGAGTTCACGTGCTGCCTTGATGACGAGGTCGACGCGCCCATCCTTGAGTTGCTTGCGCATCGTGCGCACCCACCGCTTCTTCTTCTCCGGCGACCAACTGGCGCAGAGTTCGGTGATGTCCGCGAGGTGCTCGACGGCGTGGTAGAAGTCGGCCACCTTCACGATCTTCTTGGGGTCCATGCCGAGGGCCTTCGCCAGGGCGTCAGCGCGGTTCCAGATCCAGGGCGCTCCATCGCCCGTGAGGATGATCTCTTTCGCATCGGCCGCTCCGCGGAGCAGGAGTTCCGCCGCCAGGATCTCGAAGGTGGCGTCGGCGTTTCCAAGGGTCGCGTCGTACAACGACCGGAGCTTCTTGACCTTCTTGCCTCTCTTGTCGATGACGTAGGCAACGACGAGCTTGGGCTCCCGCCACGGCGTATCGTAGCGTCTGCGGCGTTTCTTGTTCCTCCGACCCCGCCGGCCTCCCTCGCGCAGACGCAGCCGTCCGCCGTCCACGCTCACGACGATGCGCTTGCCGGCGAACTCGTTGCTGAAGACCTGGCCCTCTCGAGCGGCGTCGATGCGGGCCTGTCGCTGGTCGAGTGCTTGAACACCGACAGCAAGCGCCAAGGCGCGCACCGTCTTCTCGTTCAGTTCGATGCCCCGTTCGGCCAAGGCCTCACGGGCCTCGGCGTTGCTCGCTCCCCGGACAACTTGTCGGGCGACCTCGCTTCGCAGGGCAGGTGTGGCCCTCTGGGTGATGCCCAGAGACTCGAGAAGGGGGTAGGACCCGCCTCCCGAGCGCCGTCGGCTACCGGATCTGCGGCGCTTTCCGGGACGACCGCGAAGGTCCTCACTCATGTAGACGGTTTCGATCTTCAGCCGCGCTCCGCCCAGGAACCGGACCGGAGCTTCCCGCGAACCCCGCAGGCGAGTCGGACGGGGCTCCACCTCTCGGGCCTCCTGGACGGACGTGTCGACCCACGACGTGTTCTTGTGGAGGAGCGCCAGCACGCCAGCGGCCACATGGCTGCTCACGAGTTGGAAGAGCCGCAGCGCGTCCTCTTCAAGACGCAAGAACTCCTCCGGGTCGGGCTGATCGAGAAACCCGTTCATGACGTCGAGCAGCTCGGATTCGGCTGCGGCGAGGCACTCGCGGAGAAGACGACGGAGCTGAGAACGCTGCTCAGGAACGTAGACAGGAACCCCGATCTGTTGGATATCAGCCACTTCCCGTGCCCTCCGATGGTGGTGAGTGCGATACCCACGTCATCGGTTGGGTGCGGGAAGTTCTTCTGTGCAAACGGGTTACGTCAGTTCGTCACCTCAGGCGGCTAGCCTCGGGGCTGGTGCCTTTCCGGGATTGCGCCCAGTTGCGGGTGTGCGTGACGTGCACCGGACATTCCTGTACGCTCACGGTGTTGAC
This sequence comes from Planctomycetia bacterium, assembly GCA_030618975.1. Classification (GTDB taxonomy): domain Bacteria; phylum Planctomycetota; class PLA2; order PLA2; family JAEUHO01; genus JAUXCH01. The sequence goes on along the minus strand of JAUXCH010000904.1, from coordinate 145 downwards.
GAGGCGCACCCTGGGGAAGCACGATGTTCGACCGATTCACCGAGCAGGCTCGGACTGCGATGGGGCTCGCGCGCGACTCCGCCCTGCGCCTCCAGCACGACTTCATCGCCCCGGAGCACATGCTGCTGGCACTCACCGAGAAGGG
>JAUXCH010000133.1 GCA_030618975.1 Planctomycetia bacterium | reverse complement strand
GCTTCCTGGAGGCGATCGTCGCCCTGGCGCGGGATCCGAGCGTCGTCCAGAGAGCCGTGCAGGAGTGGTCGCGCCTCCACAAGGGCGATGCCGACGCGTCGCGACAGCTCCTGGCCTGGGCCCGGCGCCTGGCCTCCCCCGAGGTGGCGCGACGCGCCGCCATCCTGGCCGGGATGCAGGCTACCGACGAGACGCTGGACTCCCTGCTCGAGGCGCTCGGCTCCGGATCGCCGGAGATCGACGCCGACCTCCTCAGCGGGCTCCTGAACAACCGGATGCTCCAAGGCCTCGAATGGGGAGATGAGCGGATCCTCCGGCTCCACGCGTTCGCCCGGTCGGCCGAGGACCGCACGGTCATCAAGTTGGTCGGCCGGCTCTTCCAGGAACTCCACAAGGCACCGCGGCGCGTCGACCAGTTGATGCGGCTTGCGCTGAAGGTGCCGCAGCGTCTCTGGATCGGCGTCACCCGAAACCTCGACAAGACCACCCACGTCATCCTGAATCGACCGGAAACCCTGGCGACGGTACGGTCCGGCTTCCGGGAGAGGTGGCCGCAGTGGACGCTGGAGGAGCGGCTTTCGGCGCTGCAGTTCTTCGGCGCGCTTCCGGCGCCCGTGTTCGGGGACGCGGAGCTCGAGACCTTCCTGCGCGAGCAATTGATCGCGCAGTGGGCCGCGCGAGGCGACGAGGAGCAGGAGACCCTGGAGCAGGAGGCGAAGAAGCTGATCCTGCGGAAACTTCCAACAGTCGACCTCGACGACGTGCGCCAGGTGTTCGACCTCTCGACGGCCGAGGGGGCGCTCGCCGCCTGGGGCTTACGACGGCTGCCGTTCACGGTCGAGGTCTACGATGCCCTTGCTGCCGCGCGCGCCTCCCCGGACGAGGATGAGCGGTACTCCTTCCTCAACCACTGGATGCGGAAGGCGCCGGACGAGATCGGGCACCGGGTGGCGCGCGAGATGACGGCCGATCCCGACAGTCACGTTCGCCGGGTTGGTCTCGAGTGGCTGGCACAGCGACGCTCGCTGGACGACGTGCGCATCTTCGAGAAGGCCTTGACCGATCCCGACGACCGGGTTCGGTTCAGCGCCGCGGAAGCGTTGGCCGGGGTCTACGACCACGCCGCGATCCAGGCCCTTGCGAAGGCGCTGGACGATCCCGACCCCGAGGTGCGCGACCGCGCCCTCGAGACCCTCGACGCGATCAAGAAGATCGAAGAACAGAAGGACTACTGGAAGGAGTTCGCCGAGGGCAGGCGCTGAGCCTGAGGTCCAGCGAGGAGGCCGCGCCGCGCGTTGGCTACCCATGCAAGCGGCCCCGCGATCGCGTCGCGGGGCCGCTTGTCGTTTCGTCCGAAGCGTGAAGCCGCGACCTACTCGCCGCCCTCCAGCTTCTTCTTGAGGTCGGCCAGCTTGCGGGCGAGGAGTTCCTCTTCCGAGAGCTTGGACTCGTCCACGGTGTCGGCTTCCTTCGGCTTGTCGTCGTCGGGGCCGAGGCTGATGCGACGCGGCACGCCGCGTTCCTGGTTGCGGCGTCCGCTGAAGATGTCGCTGACGCCGCCGGTCCCGCCGAACTTGCCGGACTTGCGCTGGGGCTTGCGCTGCGGTCGTCCGCCGGCGCCGGCGCCGGGCCGGCCTCCCTGGCCCCCTTGGCCGCCCTGGCCCCCTTGGCCGCCCTGGCGTGCGCCCGGACCACCCTGAGCACCCTGGCGTGCCCCCGGCCCGCCCTGGCCACCCTGGCGCGCGCCCTGACCGCCTTGGCGTCCGCCCTCGCCCCGTCCTCGCGGCCCGCCGCTGTCGCGACCGCGCGGGCCGTCCCGCCGGGGACCATCTCGCCGGGGACCGCCCCGGCCGCCGCGCCGGTCGAAGATCGCCCGGTCCGGGCGCATCGACAGCGTGAGGCGCTTCTTCTCGGGGATCACCTCGAGCACGCGAGCTTGCACCACCGCGCCGATGGGCGCGATCGTGGCGGGCTCGATGCCGGGGTGGGCGCCGATGTGCTGCGTGGGGATCAAGGCGTCGGTATGGAGGCCGACGTCGACGAACACGCCGAAGGGCATCGCACGGATCACGCGGCCCTCGAGCACGAGGCCCGGCTGCAGCGTGTCGAGCGTCAGCCCGGGGGGCGGGGGGATCGGCCGCGCGAAGTTCGGGCGGTCGTCGAGGTGGCCGGACGCGATCTGGTAGAGCACGTACTTGAGGAGCGGCATCGGCAGCTCCTCGCTCTCCAGGTCCTGGAGCTTCAGCTTCGCGCGCGCGGATCCGTCCGCGAACAGGGTCGCGATGTCGATGCCGAGGTGCTCGGCCATCTTCTCCACGGCGCCGTACTGCGACGGGTGGAGCTGGGTGCGGTCCCGCGGGTCCTCCGCGTCGGGAAGACGCAGGAAGCCGACCGCCTGGTCCGCGACCTCGGTGCCCACACCCGGGACGGCGGCGAGGGCCGCCTTGTGGGCGAGGGGCCCGTGTGCGTCGCGCCACTGGACGAACGCTTGCGCCGCCGGACGGTGGAACCCCGGGATCCGGGCAATCAGGTCCACGGACGCGAGGTTCGGGTCCACGCCGACGTAGGCCGTGCAGCCCTCGACGGTCTCGTCGAGGAGCAGGCGGAGGCGACCCTGGTGCACGTCGTGTAGGTGCGGGCCGAGGGCGAGCGCCTTCGGGTCGATGGTGACGAGCTCGGCCAGCGGGTCCTGGAAACGACGTGCGAGCGACAGCGCGCCGCGACACTCGGGCGGCACTTCGGGCCGACCTTCGAACTCCAGCTTGCCCTGCGCCTCGACCGCGTGGGTGCCGCCGTCGGGCACGACGACCACGTCGACGTCGTCGCCGGCGGCCTTGGCAACCTCATCGGCCAGCGCGAAGGCGGCGGACCGACCCGCGCCGGCGCCGACCGCCACGGCCGTGATCTCGAAGGTCTTCAGGACCTCGGTGAGCTCGGAGAGGCACGCCTCGCGTCCCGCGGTCCCCTCGTGGGGCAGGGTGCCCGACTGCGTGGGCATGCCCTTTTCGTCCACGGCGCACCAGCGATGGCCCGCGGTCACGTCGGGACGGATGCCCAGTACCTTGCGCGCTCCGCCCACGGGGCCGAGCAGGCGGTGGCGGAGGTTGCGCTCGAAGGTGTCCATGGCCGCCAGGTCGGCGCGTCGCTTGAGCTCGCCGCGGATCTCGGCCTGGTAGACGGGCTTCAGGATCCGGCGGTAGCCGTCCTCGATCGCCGCGCGCAGGAAGCCGGCGTGGGCATGGTCCTCGGCGCAGGCGCTCTTGTGGAGCAGCGGGAGGATGGCCTCCTCCGGCGGTTCGATCGTGGTGACGAGGACCCGCTCCTTCTCGCCCCGGCGGACTGCCAGGAACTTCATCGGCGGGACCTTGCTCGCGAGAACCGTGAGTCCCACGAGCGACTTGTGGCGTCCGGGGTCGCCCTTGCGCTCGGTGCGCAGGCTGACGTTCACGCGGGCCTCGCGGCGGAAGAGCTTCCGCAGGCGGGCGCGGAGTCCGGCGTCGAGGCACATCTCCTCGGCCAGGATGTCGCGCGCGCCGGCGAGGGCGTTGTCGAGGGAACTGGGCTCTTCGCCCTCCTTCACGAAGGGGTGGGTGAGGTCCGGAAGCAGGATGCCGCCCTCGCCCTTGCGAATCGCCTCGGCGAGCGGCTCCAGGCCGAGTCCGCGGGCCATCGTGGCGCGGCCGGCCACCACGGGCAGGTGGGGCGCGGCGACGTCTTCCATCGCGGGGATGGCGGACGCACGCTGCAGGCGCTGTTCGGTCTTCTCGTCCAGGGCGGAGTGGCTGCGGAGGATCTCCCGCAGCTCGATGCGCCGTTCCTCCTCCTGGAGGAACATCTGCCAGTCGTTGTGCACGGCGCCCAGCGCGCGGACGTCCATGCCGCCCGTCTCGGCACGGCCGAATCGCGAAAGGTAGACGGGGCTCTTGCCCTCGAGCAGGAGCGAGAGCGCAGCCTTCACGTGCTCGCCGCCGCGGTGGTGCGTGGAGAAGAAGCGTTCGCGCGCCTGCTCCCGGGCCTCGATCTTCTGATCGACGGTGAGCATCCTCCGGTGCACCTTCGCGGTGGGCTTGCGGTCGCGCTTCGGCTTCTTCGACTTGGGCTTCTTCCCGCCCTGCGCCTTCGCCGCGTCTTCGCCCTCCTGCGGCTCGCCTGCTTCCGGCTTGCCTACCTCCGGCTTGCCAGCGTCGGCCTGCGTCTCGTCGCTTGCGGGCGCGTCGCCGGCGTCCGGCGTCGGCGTCTCCTCCGTTGCGTCGGGTGGCGTTGGGGCTTCCCCGGTCGGCGACGTTTCACTCGCCGCGTCGCCGGGCGTCGCCTCGACCGGCACGAGCACTGCGCTCGGCGCCTCGGGCGTCGGCCCTGGGTCGAGGGTCACAGCGTCGAGGGTCACAGCGTCGCGGGGCGCAGCGTCGACGGTCGTCGGCTCGCCGGGCGTGTCACCCGGCGGTGCCGCGGGCGCCGCCTGCTCGTCGGTCTTCGGTCCGTCCTCCCCGACCCTCGTCTCGCTGCTTGCCGGCGTCTCCTCCGTTGCGTCGGAGTGCGGGGCGACTTCCCCGGTCGGCGGCGTTTCGCTCGCCGCGTCGCCGGGCGTCGCCTCGACCGGCACGGACTCTTCGCTCGGCGCCTCGCGCGTCGGCGCAGGGTCGACGGTCGTCGGCTCGCCGGGCGCGTCACCCGTTGGCGCCGCGGGCTTCGTCTCCTCGCTCGCCTCCGCAGGTGCGTCGGCAGGCGACGTGTCGGCCGGCGCGCCTTCGACCGGAGCATCGGACGCCTCTCGGGGCGCCGTCGCGGCCTCGGTCGTCACCGCTTCGTGGGCGGGGGCGACCTCCTCCGACACGGCGGGCGTCGATGTTGCGGGCGGCGTGGAATCGTCGCTCGAGGAAGGGGTCTCGGCGGGTATCGGCATCTCGTGACTTGCGGCGACGTCGTCACCGTGGGCACCGTCCCGCACCTCCTCGGGCCTTTCGGGCTTGGAGGGCTCGGACATTCGGGGAACTCCAGGAGGGCGACGCGCGATCGCCCAGCAGTGGGGAAGGAACCGGCGGGACCCGCAAGGGGGCGGCCGGTGCGTGTCGAACGAAGGATTGGAACACAGGCACGGTGGGGGCTCAAGGCGCCCGCGTGCTGCCCTCCGCTCGAAAAACCTCCCGCAGGAAGCGAATCGAGGCCTCGGCAGTCGCCGCAGCCGTGCTCGAGTGCCTGGACAGCTCCACCTCGAGAGGGCCCTCGAAGCCGACCTCCTCCACCGCTCGCGCCACGGCCCGGAAGTCCAGATCCCCCTCGCCGAATGCGAGATGCTCGTGGACGCCGGGCCGGTGGTCATCGAGGTGCAGGACCCGTAGATCGGCGGCGTGGACGCGGAGGATGGCCGCTGGATCGCCCTCCCCCGTCGCCAGGCAGTGACCGACGTCGAGGGTGAGACCCAGGCGAGGGTGGGCCACGCGCTCGCGGATCTCGGGCCATTCGTCGGTACGTTCCACGGCCATGCCGGGCTCGGGCTCGAAGCCGATGTCGACGTCGATTCCGTCCGCGAACTCACAGAGCGCGCGGAGGCCGATGACCAGACGCTGGAGCGCCTCGCCCCGCGACTGCCCGTCCGGGCCGGTTCCCGACCACACGGTCACCGTCTTCGCACCGAGGTCGCCGGCGAGCGTGACGCACTGCTCGAGGAATGCGAGCCGCCGGGCGGCCTCGGGGCGTGGGTCGAGGAGGGAGGGGCGGTGCTTGCGCGCGGGGTCGAGGACGAACCGCGCGCCGGTCTCGATCACGACGTCGAGGCCGTGCGCCTCGAGCAGCGTGCGAAACGCACGCACGTCGTCCGGCGTCGACCGCGCCGGGTCGAGGTGGTGGACGTCGGGCGTCAGCGCGACGCCGTCGTACCCCAGGTCGGCGAGGAGGGGGACGACGTCCTCGAGCCGATGGAACGCGAAGCCGTTGGTGTTGTAGTAGAAGCCGCCCACGTGGGAATCCGGCCGTCGTCTACAGGCGGCGCTGCTTCTTGATGTCCGCCAGTCGTGACAGCGCCTTCGAGACGATGCTGCCTTCGCGCCCCAGATAGTGGTTCGCGACCTGCTCCTCGTCGTAGTGTTCGTTCGAGGGCATCTCGGCAATCAGTTCGTTCCAGAGCTCGCGGATCTCGTAGAAGTAGTCGTTGGCTTCCGCGAGCTTCTCCTGCCAGAGGTCCTGGTCGTCTTCCCGGCGCGCGGCCATCGCTTCTTCGTAGACCGCCTCGCCCTTCTTCTGGAGCTCCTTGGCCTGGTTGGCGACGTCCATGGCCTTGCGCTTGATGTCCATGGAGATCGCGGGGTACGGCGGGGGCTTGGGGGCTTCGGGTTGCGACGCCCTGGGATTCGTCGGGTGCATCGTCGGGGTCGGGGAGGCGCGGAGGGTCTCCTCGTTCTTGCTCCCCTGGCCCGAGGCCAGGAACACGATAAGCGCGATCACACCGACCACGACGAGGATCGCGACCACCATGGGACCGTTGCCGCCGCCGCTCGAACGACTGCCCGATCGACTGCCCGAACGTCCACCGCTGCGCGAGCCGCCGCTCTCCGATCCCCCTCGGGAACTGCCGCGTGACGAGCCACCGGAGCGGCCGCCGCCGCTACGGGAACGAGAGGACCGGTACTGCTTGGCCATGAGCGATTCCTCGGCGCAGAACGGCCCGATCTTGTAGCACGCTCCGCAAGGAGGGGTCTTCCCTGGCGCGGAGGGGTAGAAGGCGGGGCGTGCAGCCTCCGCCGACCGCTCGCGATCTCGCCGCCCGGATCCTCCTCGAGGAGGAGCGCAAGCGGACCCGGATCCGCGATCTTCTGGCGTCGAGGCGTCCAGGGCTCTCCGATTCGAGGGATCGCGGCCTCCTGACCGAGCTCGCCTACGGCACGGTGCGCCGGCGGGGCACGCTGGACGCCGTGCTCGCTCCACGGAGTCGCCGGCGGCTCGATCGTCTCTCCGGCACCGTGCGCACCGCGCTCCGCCTGGCCCTCTACCAGGTCCTCTTTCTCGATCGGGTTCCCGCGCACGCGGCCGTGGATCACGCGGTGACGTGGGTGCGGCGCGGCGCCGGTGCCAAGGCGGCGGGTTACGCGAACGCGGTGCTCCGAGCCTCGGTCGCGCAGGTCACCGGGCACGCTCTGGGCAAGGAGGATCCCCGGCGCGACGTGCCGCGCGATGACGGTTCCGCGATCCGGCTGAAGGACGAGACCTTCGCCGACCCCGAGACCGACCTTGCGGCGAACCTCGCCGCGCGCTACGCGTGTCCGCGGTGGATCGTCGAGCGCTGGCTCGGGCTCTTCGGCGAGGCGCGCACGAAGGCGACGCTCACCGTCGGCATCCAACGGCCGCCCCTGAGCCTGAGGGCGCGCGGATCCCGCGACGACCTCTACCACGTGTTGAAGGAGGCGGGCGCCTCCGTACGAGCGGGCCCCGTGGAGTCCGCGCTGCTCGTCGAGGGCGGCGGCGAGACGGCGGCGCTGGCCGCGGTAGGTCGGGATGAGGCGTGGGTGCAGGACGCGACGGCGCAGCGCGTCGCGCCGCTGCTGCGGCCGGAGCGGGGGCAGCGACTGCTCGACCTCTGCGCGGCGCCCGGCGGGAAGACGCTCCACCTCACGGATCTCCTCGACGGCGCAGGCGAGGTCGTCGCCTGCGACCTCGACGCGGAGAAGGTCGCGATGCTGTCGCAGCTTGCCGCGCGGGTGCGGGGCGACGTGCGGCTCCAGGTGTGCACGATCGAGCGGGAGGGGCCGTACCCCTTCGAGCCGGCCTCGTTCGACGCCGTGCTCGTCGACGCGCCGTGCACGAACACGGGTGTGCTCCGCCGCCGCGTGGAGGTCCGCTGGCGGCTGAAGCCCGAGGACATCGAGACGCTCGCCGGGATCCAGCGCGACCTTCTCGAGCGGAGCCTGCCGCTCGTCAAGCCGGGCGGTCGGCTCGTCTACACCACCTGCTCGCTCGAGCCCGAGGAGAACGAGGCCGTCGCCGCGGCGTTCCTCGAGGCCCACGAGGGCGAGCTCGAGCGCGAGCACACGCTGCAGGTCCCGGCGGGCCGCGACGCGGACGGCGGCTTCGCGGCGGTCTTCCGCCGCAAGTAAACGGATTCCTGTGACGGATCCGCACCCGGTACCAATGTTCGGCATTCAGATGCCCAATCGGGCCGCCGCCTACGCCCCGTGCGCGATCACCTGGGCTCGGTGTGAGGCTCCTGCCACACGTGTCGCCTCCGACGCCGCTGTGTCCGCGAAGCGTGTAACGAGATCCAGCATCGGTGCATCTCCAGCGGTTCCCGCATGGGTCGGGATCGACGACGGATTCGCACCCGGTACCAATGTTCGGCATCCAGATGCCCAATCGGTACGCGATCGCTGACACCGGACGTGAGGTCTGCCAAACTGGGCGGCGTCTTCGGCGCGGAGGTGTGTCCTGCGACGCGTGATCCTCATGGCGGCCTTGCTGGTCCTGGCGGCGGTGGTTGCGTGGCTTCTTCGCGATCCGTCGACCCACGATCTGGCGCCCCGCGATCACGCTCCGCGGGCTGCAGGTGCGGAGGGCACAGCACAGGAGGGCGCCCCGCCGGACGGCACGGCGCAGGACGCTCGTCTCGAGGGGCGGGCGGACGGCGTGCCCGCCGGCGACGCGAGCCCGCCGGCCGCGATCGTGGACCTCGAGTCCGGCGAGCTGCGTCTCGTGGTCCGCGCGGTGCGCTACGGGACGGGCGGGGTGCTGGTGGGGGTGAGGGTCGCCGCCGCCGATGCAGCGGGTCGCCGCCACGAGGGCCTGACCGATGCGGGGGGGCGCTTCGTGGTCGTGGGGATCGCGGCGGGCACCGCACACGTCGAGGGCGCGCAACCCGGCCGGATCGCGGAGTCGATCGACGTCGAGATCGGTGTGGGCGAGGAGGAGGCCAGTCTCCACTTCTTCCCCGCGGTCTCCGCGCGAGGACGGGTCCTGTCGGCCGCCCACGGTGTGCCCGTGGCCGGGGCGCGCGTCGTTGCCGCGGCGGAGATGACCGTGGGCACCGAGACGTCCACGGTGACCGGCGACGTGTGGTGCGTGGAGGAGACCGACCCGCAGGGGCGCTTCACGTTCGACGCGGTACCGCGGGGCGAGACGCTTACCGTCACCGTGCTTGCGCGCGGCTACGCGCGCCAGGTCCGCAACCTGGTGCTGCACGAAGACCGGCAGGCTTCGCCGGAGATCCTGCTCCGCCTGCACCCGGGGGGGAGTCTACGCGGCGTCGTCGAGGACCGGAGCGGTCGGGGCGTCGCGGGCGCCGAGGTCTACGCCTATCCCGACGGAGACGAGTGGCTGTCGGAACATCCACGAGGCGCCTGGTCCGGCGACGAGCGGGCCCAGACCTCTCTGCGCGGCAAGGCGGACGAGTCCGGGTCCTTCGAGGTCCACGGGCTGGCCTTGGACGCGCGCTACGCCGCCACGGCGTTCGCACGCGGGTTTTCCCGTGCCGACGACGTCGTCGGACTCGTCGCCACTGCCGGCGGCCGGGCGCTCACAGCCCGCCTCGTGCTCCCTCGGGCAGCCGCGGTCGAGGTCACGGTGTGCGATGCCCAGGGCCGCCCCCTGCCCGG
>JAUXCH010001010.1 GCA_030618975.1 Planctomycetia bacterium | reverse complement strand
CGGAATCGGTGATCGCCTGGGGCGTTCGGCTGTCTTCCGGTGGTGGGCCGGCAGTCTCGCGATCGCGGCGTTGGGTGTGGGGCTGGCGCTCCTCTTTGCCTGGCCGGCGTGGTGGCTGGGGTACTTCCTGGGCCCGTTCTTCGACGTATCGACAACCACCGGTGGCGCCCTCTTCGCGTGCATCTTCGGGCTCGGCGGCGCGGCGCTGACGGGCGGTTTCATCCTGATCTTCAACGAGGGGTTCGAGAACCCCGCGCCGTGAATCTCTACCGGCGCTGAAGGACGAGGGTCAGGCCCTGGCTCGGGATGCGGAGGAGCAGGCGATCCCCGTCGCGGGAGACGACCCACGTCCTCGGGCCGCCGCCGTCGCCCCACGGCAGGGCGAGGAGCACCCGGGTGCCGTCACGCCTGAGGGGTACCGATGCGCGTCGCGCTCGCAGTCCGGGTTGGTGGGACACGACGGACGCCGATCCGTCCTCCACCACCGCGAGATCGAATCTCCAGCCTGCGAGGAACCCCTCGACATTTCGCTCCCGCACCTCGTGGTCCCGGTTGATCAGCAGGCGCTTCCAGGCGGCGAGCGTCGCCTCGATGGAGGCGCGCTCGTCGACGGTCCAGGCCCCCGCGAACGGCAGGACCTCGTCGGGCGTCAGCGTGCGTCCGAGGGGTGCGCCCCAGCGCGAGAGCGCGTCCGCACTCCCGATCCAGGCGAGGACGTAGGGCGCCTCGCTTCCGGGAGCCAGGAGCGCGACCAGGAACGGGCCGTCGAGCTCGATCACGAGCGCCATGGAAATCAGGCCCACGAGTACCGCCTCGGCGTCCACATCGGCGCCGCATTCGTCCACGGTGAGGCTCACGTCCTGTCGCGCCACGACCAGCTTCCAGCCGAGGCCCACGAAGTCGGCTGGGACGAGCTCGTCGTAGGTGCGCCCGGCGACAACCGCAACGCGCGGAATCGTGAGCAGGTCCACGGTCGCGAACTCTCGCGATTGGGATGACGCGAGCGTTGCGGTGACGTCCTCCCACGTGGCGCGGAGGGTGTCTCCCGGCGTGCGCATCGAGAGCACGAGCCGCTTCCCGTCCTTGCCCGTCAGGACGACGACGCCCTGCTTCGCCACCTCGTCGTGCGGCGTTCCGTCGGGGATGTGGACCCGTGCCTGCGCGCGCATGCGTGCAGGCACGGGGCCCTCGGCGTCCGCGCGCAGACCCCACGCTCGCACGCGCGTCCGCTGTGGACCGAAGGCCAGGGGGCGCTCGGCGACGAAGAACGGCGTCTCGTAGCGGAGCGAGGCGCGGAGGCGCGCGAACGCGACGACGCCGGGATTGTCGGGATCTCGTTCGTACACGGGGCGCGGACGGTCGGACGCACGGTCGACGGCCGACCACGTCGCCTCCTCGTCCGGCCCCGCGATCACCGTGAGATCCCCGGGATCGACGATGCCGGGAGGCAGGCGTCCCGCGTTCAGGGCCCGCAGCGCTTCCGGGCGGGCGGGCGGACCGAGCCAGATGCCGTCCGGCAGATCAAGTCGGATCGTAGCCATGTCGTTCT
>JAUXCH010000069.1 GCA_030618975.1 Planctomycetia bacterium | reverse complement strand
GCGGCTGGGGCGCGGGGGGCTGGGGCTCGCCGGTGGAGGGCACTTCCTCGGGGGGTGCCTCCCCCGGTGATGCCTCCTCGGGCGGCGCCCCGGCGGACGGGCTCTCCCCCCCCAGACCCTCGTCCGGGGGCGTGGTTCGCGCCACGTCGGTTCCCTCGCCACCCGTGCCCTCGTCGTCCCCGCCCCCCGTCGAGGTGAGGAAGACCACCACCCCGATCACCGCCGCGATGGCCAGCACGAGAAGGAGAGGTGCCAACTTCGACTTGCTCTCCTCGTGGGGGGGCGCATCCTTCGAGGCGTCGGTCACGTGCCGGTCCCGCGTGTTCGCGGGCGTGAGCTTCGTGGACTTGTGGCACTCCGGGCAGTCGAAATGCTCTCCGATGTGGGATGGGTCGATGCCCGCGATCGCTCCACACCAGGGGCAGTCGAACGTGCGGTGTCCCTTGCCGTAGGTCTCCCAGTCGCTGCTCTCGTGGAAGCCCTTCGTCCCGACCTCGCCCTCCTCCTCGTGGGGGGGCGCATCCTCCGGGGGCTCGCCCACGTTCCCGACCCTCGTGTTCTCGGCCGTGAGCTTCGTGGACTTGTGGCACTCCGGGCAGTCGAAGTGCTCTCCGATGTGGGATGGGTCGATGCCCGAGATCGCTCCACACCAGGGGCAATCGAACGTGCGGTGGCCTTTGCCGTAGTTCTCGAGGTCGCTCGTCTCGTGCACCGTCGCCTCCCGCCAAGGATCGGAGCCGGCCAGCGCCTCATGGGGCGACGCCACCCCGCCCGTTCAAGCGAACGCATTGTAGCGGATTCGGTCACCTCACGGGGAGGGGGAGGTCCCCGAGGCCGGTTCCCCGCCCTCTCGGAGGCGGACGAGGGCGTCGAATCCACGATCGAAGGCCTCCACGACCCGCGGATCGAACTGGGTGCCGGCGCACCGGTGGATCTCCTCCCGAGCTTCGTCGGGGCCTCGCTTCGGCTTCTCGCGCTCCCCCTCGCACATCGTGTCGAAGGCGTCGATCACCGCGAGAACGCGGGCCCCGAGCGGGATTCCCTCGCCCGAGAGGCCGCGGGGATAGCCGGATCCGTCCCACCACTCGTGGTGGCTCCTCACGATGTCGGCACAGGACTCGAGCGTCGTGATCCCCCCCACCAGCTCCGCGCCGAGGTCCGGGTGCCGGTGGACCTCCTCCCACTCCTCGTCGGTGAGCGGTCCGGGCTTCGCGCGGATCGCGGGCGGGATGCGAAACATCCCGACGTCGTGAAGCAGGGCCGCGTGCTCCAGATCGCGGAGTGCCCGTCCCTCGATCCCGAGCTCCGCGGCCAGCGCTCCGCAGACCTCGCGCAGCCGGAGGCAGTGGCGGATCGTCGCGTCGTCCTGCCCCTGCATCAGCACCGAGAAGGCGGTCAGGCTGGCGTCGTACGGTTCGACCATGGACGGCTCCCTTCCGGGGTCCGTAGCGGTATAGCCCCCCGGCCCCCCGGCACGCAACGCCATACCCACGATTTCACGTGACCACCCGGCGCCCCCGCGCGGTGTTCAGGGGAGCCCGCTGTCCCCGGGAGGTGCTACGAAGCACAGTCGGTCATGGATCTCTGGGAAGACCTCGAACGCCGCATCCGGGAACAGGGCGTCCGCGTGGACGAACGCCTCGAGCTGCTTCGCGTCCTGCGTGCGGGGGACGCCCTCGACACCCGGCGCGGCGACCTGCGCCGCGCGGTCGAGCAGGCCGCCAAGAGACTGCTCGAAGAGGCGGCGGGCTCATGAGGCCCCTGACGCTCCGGGTGCAGGCCTTTCGCGGCTGGCGCGGCCCGGCGTCGATCGACCTCGGTACACCGATCACGCTGCTCGTGGGCGAGAACCGGTCCGGCAAGAGCAGCACGACGAACGCAATCGAGTGGTGCCTGTACGGATCCGCCGTCGAGAGGAAGTCCCCGGGTCTGGAGGAGCGAGCGGAGTGGGAGGTGCGTCCGCGAGGCGCCGGCGACCTCGACACCGTCGTCACGCTCGTGCTCGAGGACGAGCGGGGGACGGTGGAGATCGAGCGACTCCGGCCGGCGAAGGCCAAGGGGCGCGACCCGGATCGGCTCGTCGTGCGCCGCGAGGGCGAGCCGCCCCTCGAGGACGACGCCGCGAAGCGGTGGCTCCGCGGGTCGGCCCTCCCCTCGTGGGAGGACTACCGCCGCGCCCACTGCTTCCACCAGGAAGCGGCCCGCACCCGCGTGATCGACACGAAGGACCGCTCCTCCGTGCTCGCCGCCCTGCTCGGGCTCGAAGAGGATCTCCGCGTCCGCGACGCCATCCAGGACCAGACCCGGACCAGCCTGATCAAGGAGGTGGACGCCATCCTCACGTCGGTCGAGCAGTCGCTGAAAGACCGCCTGGCGCGCCCGGAGCGCGACCTGCTGGCGGCCGAACGGGGGCTGGCCACCCTGGGCGTCGAGCGCGCCGCCCTCGGCGGCGATCTCCTCCGCGCGTCGCGCCGCGGCCTCGTGGACGGCGCGCGGGACCTCGCCGAGCGCCTCGGCATCCGTGTCGACCTGCCGGACCCCGAGGACGCCGAGGCCGTCCGGACCTGGGCGCTGGCGTGGTCGAAGGCGGCGCGGTCGGCGGCGCCCGCACTGGCGCGCCTACCCTCCCTGCGGACGACGCGTGGGCAGCTCGACACTGCCGCAAGGATGGCCCGTCCCGCCCAGGACGTGTGGCGCGCGGTACGCGACCGGCTGGCGAAGGCGACCGAGGAGGGGGGCGATCTCGAAGTCCGCACCGCCCGGCTGAGGGAGGCCGAGGCGGTGCTCGAACGTGCCGAGACGGAGCGCAAGCGCGTGGGCCGGCTCACGGCGCTGCTGGAGGACGCCCGGGCACTGGTGCCCGAGACGGAGGGGACGAGTGCCTGTCCCGTCTGCCGCACCGAAGTCGACGGCATCGCAGCCCGGATCGACGACGCGCTCTCGGGGCTCGGCTCCTCCGAGGCCACTCGGGCCGCGGAGGCGCGCAAGGACGCCCACGCACGATGCCAGCAGGCGCGCGACGAGATCGAGGCGCTCTCCACGCTCGCTCGTGACGAGCGGACGACCCGTGACGACCACGAAGCCAAGCGACGGACGCTCGCGAGCCTCCTCGCCGGCGACCCCGCGGGCGAGGCGAGCGACCTCGTCGCGACCGCCGCGACCCGACTCGAGGAGATCGATCGCGAAGGCAAGGCCCTCGCAGCCCTGCAGGACGAACGCGACGACGCGCTCGCGCGCCATGTGCAGGAGGCCGACCTCCTGCGCGAGCTCGAGCGATGGGACCGCCTGCGCCTCGCCGCGGAGCGCGTCGTCGATCTCGACGCGCTCGCGGCCAAGCCCTTGCTCGACACGGCAGTCGACGCCGCCGCCGCCTTCGCCGCCGACGTCGAGGCTCTGGCGAACCTGGCTCGCGAGGCCCAGGAGGACCGTTCCGCGAGCCGAGAGGCCGACGTCAACGAGCGCCTCGGCGCCTACTACGCCCTGATCACCGGGGACGCGGCGGAGGGGGTGCGGGTCCGCGTCCACCGCACGGCAAAGCGGCTCACCTACAAGCTCGTCGACGGGGGCGGCAAGCCGGCCGTTCCGGTCCTCAACCAGGCCGCCCTCAACGCACTGTCGCTCGCCATGCTCCTCGCCCAGACCGAGAGGCGGGCCCGCCGGGGCGGCCCCGCCTTCGGCGTGCTCGACGACCCGGTCCAGAGCCTCGACGACGAGCGGCAGCGAGGGCTCGCGCGAGCCGTCGAAAAGCTCGCAGAAACCTGCGCCGTGGTCGTCGCGGTGACGCCCTCCCGCTTCGTCGAGCAGGTGCGCGACAAGGTCGGCACCGAACGAAGGCTCCACCACCTCGCTCCCTGGGATCCTGCGAGGGGCTCCCGGATCGAACGCACGGAGGCGCTGTGAAGCTCGACGTCCACCGCAGGCTCGGCGAGATCGCCGCCGCCCAAGACAAGGGCTACGGCAAGCTCGTGCAGAAGCTCCTCGCCATCGCCTTCCTGGAGGCCGGTGCCGAGCACGTCACCGAGCGGAGCGTCCAGGGCATCGATCTCGAGGTGACGCTCGCGGACGGGCGCCGCCTCGCCCTGGAGGTCAAGACCTCCGAGCCCGGAGCCGCCGGCGACGTCTCCTTCGGCAAGAAGGACGTGGACGGCCTCGTCGCCCAGGCGGAGGCAGGCATCTCCCCCTACTTCGCCGTCCTCGGCAACCGCCTCCTCGACGACTGGATCCTCGCCCGCTACGAACCCGGCGAGATCCAGCCGAACGCCGCCTACTCCCCCACGCGTCTCCGCCCGTACCGCGACCGCGCCCTCGAGGCCCTCGTGGCGGAGACCTTCCCCGAGGCCGTCGTCCGCCACGCCGGCCGGGCCGCCGAGGGCGGGCAGGGCGCCCTCGACGAGGTCCTGCGCGGCTACCCCGCCTACCGGATTCCGTAGCCTGGCCGTGGACACCGTCCACCACATCCTGCACGTCGACATGGACGCCTTCTTCGCGTCCGTCGAGCAGCGGGACCGCCCGGAGCTCAGGGGCAGGCCCGTCCTCGTCGGATCGGACCGTAGGCGTGGCGTCGTCGCCACGGCCTCCTACGAGGCGCGCACGTACGGATGCCACTCCGCCCAGCCCATGAGTGTCGCGCTGAGGCTCTGCCCGCACGCCGTCGTCGTGCGCCCGAGCGGACGTGCGTACTCCGAGGCCTCGAAGCAGGTCTTCGCGATCTTCCGGGACGTCGCGCCGAAGGTCGAACCGCTCAGCATCGACGAGGCGTTCCTCGATCTCACGGGCACGGAGCGGCTTCTCGGTCCCGCGATCGACGTCGCGCGAGCGGTCAAGCGGCGCATCCTGGGCGAGGTCGGCATCACCGCCTCGGTCGGCATCGCGCCCAACAAGTTCCTCGCCAAGCTCGCGTCCGACCTCGAGAAGCCCGACGGGCTCACGGTGATCACGCCCGAGACGATCGACGAGATCCTGCTGCCGCTGTCGGTCACGAGGATCTGGGGCGTCGGCCCGAAGACCGCGGAGCGGCTCCACCACTTGGGCGTCGAGACGGTCCGGGACCTCCGCGCCCTCTCGCGCGAGGAGCTCGACGGGCTCTTCGGCGTCAGCGGCGAGCACTTCTGGCGCCTGGCACGCGGCCTCGACACCCGCCGGGTCGTCTCGGCCGGCGCGGCCAGGAGCATCAGCCACGAACAGACGTTCGAGGAGGACCTCGAGGATCCCGCCCGCGTCCGGAAGGTCCTCCTCCACCAGACGGAAGCCGTCGCGCGGCGGCTGCGAAAGCACGGCTTGCGGACGAAGACGGTGACGCTCAAGATCCGCTACGGCGCCTTCGAGACGATCACGCGCTCCAAGACCCTCGATGCGCCGACCGACGTCACCGACGAACTGTGGCGCGCGGCCTCCGGGATCTTCGACCGGTGGGCGCGATCGGGCTACCGCCCGGTCCGCCTGATCGGCATGGCGGCGGCCCACCTGGGCCACGAGGAGGCCCAGGTCTCGCTCTTCCCGGACGAGACCCGCGAGAAGATGAAGAGCCTCGACCAGGCGATGGACGACATCCAGCGGCGGTTCGGCTCGGGCTCGATCCGCCGCGAGGGGGGCTGACCCCAGGGGCTGAAAAGGCAGGACATTGGGACGCCGAAGCTCCATTTTTCACGGTCGACGTGCGAGCCGTGGCGTCCGTGCGGATTCTCGAGGTCAATCGGTCTCGGGTTGCGTCGGCATCGGCAACACGAGATCCGTCGATCCGGCGACGATGCGTCGGTGAACGACCGGCATCCGGCCGTTCGGCCAGACCGCCAACTCATAGGTGCCCGGCGGCACGGCCCGGAAGGTGAAGGTGCCGTCCGACGAGACCGAGGTCCGCAGGCTGAACAAGCCACGGCGCAGCGTCAGGCCCGTCCAGGGAGCCGTACGGGCATCGAATCCTTCGACCCGCCCGGAGATCCGCAGGCCCGGTGTCAGGCGGATCTCGAACGGACTGTCGGAGGGGCGGACGTCTTCGCGAAACCAGCATCGATCCGTGCCCGTCTCGAACGCGTAGAGGATGCCCCTTTCCTCGCGGAGACCACCGAGCGTGAACGCGTGGTCGAAGTCCACGGTGCGCACGTCGCCCTGCCTGCCAGCCGCGGCGAACCAGCGAATCTGCGGGTTGCGCACGTCGTCGTCGAGGAACGCCCCGCTGAGCGCGACGGCGAACGGCGCCACGATCACGAGATCCTCCGCGGGGGCATCGACCTCGGTCGGTCGAGGCCTGGCGTACGGCGTCGCGACACGCGCCGTGACGCGGTAGCGGCCCGACAGGAGGGGGCCGAGGACGAAGGTGGACGGCGCACGGCCGAGCTCCACGCGGTGCTTCGTCCCTCGCGTGCGGTCGTCGATTCCCGTTGCGTAGACCCAGGCCCCAGCGACAGGCCTTCCCTCCGCCCCTCGGATCTCTCCGCATATCGCCACGCCCTTCTCCAGGCGTAGGGTGATCTCCTCCGTGCCGATCTCCTCCGTGCCTGGCCTCAGGTCACGAAACCAGGTCTGAGGCCACGCGCGCTTCCCCTCCGACTTCCCCACACGGATGTCCACGTTCCCGTCGAGCGACACGCCGAACAGGGTCACGCGCCCCGCCGCGTCGGTCGTTCCGTTCCGCTTGACGTGTCGACCCTGCCAGGTGCTGAGCACCAGGACCAGGGCACGGGACACGGCCTGCCCCTCGGCGTCGAGCACCCGGACGGAGACGTCGCGTCCCTTGACGAAGACCACTTCGACGTGCGAGGTCTCGGGCGGGATCAGCCGCTTGTGCACGGGCAGATAGCCCTCGGGCGCACGCAGGGTGAACCTCAAGTGGTCCTCGGGTCGCCCTACGCCGATGGACTCGAACCGGCCCTCCTCGTCCGTCTCGGACTGTCGCTGGACGAAGCCCGCGCCGCGCACGGCCCGCAGATCCACGTGCAGCCCGGGGAGAGGCGAGCCGTCCTCGGTACGCACGCATCCGGTGACGCGCCGGCCGGGCCGCAACCGGACGACGAGCTCGCCTTCCTCGGGGAATCTCCGCCAGGCTGGCAGCAGATTCAGGGGGCGACCCTCCGTATCGCGCGGGTCGTCGACGCGGACCTCGTCGCCGCGATCCCAGGGCACGGCGACCACACCGCCCTCGACCTCGAGGGTCTCCCAGAACGGAAGGTTGTCGGGTCCTCCTTCCACGCGCACCCTGGGGACAGGTCTGCCGTTCGGCATGAGAATGCGCACGACGGGGTCCACGGCGGAGGGGTTGCTCACCCTCAAGATCAAGTCCTCCTCACCGGCGCGGCAGAACGTCCTGCCCGAGCGGTTGGGCACGTAGGCCCAGTAGCCTCCGCCCAGAGCCACCTCGACCGCGAAGCCCCCCTCCGCGTCGGTGCGTACGCGACGCTCGTGCCCGGCCGTCGCGCCTTCCCGGTGGACGACCACCCACACGCCCACCACGGGAGCACGATCGGGAAGCAGGACGCGGCCGGCGATCGTCCCGGACGCGGGCTCCTCGGCTTCGTCCGCTTCGGCCGGCGCGGCCGCTGTCGCCGCGCTCTCCGTGGTTCGGCCGACGAGCACGGCTCCCTCCGGACCCTCCGTCGTCTCCGTCCGCGAGGTCGAATCGTCCAGCTTCTCGCGTCCGCCCGGTCCGAGCGTGACCCACCCTACGACGGCGAGACCCAACAGGAGAACGGCGGGACCAATGGCGCGCATGATCCGCAGCATCGTACGCCCCGCGACGGAAGCGGAGGCCGGGATCCACGAGAACGCCCGCCCGCGCTCGCGCGGGCGGCCGTCCTGAATCGAACGTCGGACGGGAAAGGCCTACTTGCCGGCCTTCTCGCGCATCGCCTTGGCGAGCGCCTGGATCCTCTGCATCGAGGACTTCATCGGCGCCCAGCCGTACCAGTGCATGTAGTCCGGGTTCACGTGGATGGCACCCTGGAACGCCTTCTGGCGGTGGAACATGAACATGCGGTAGAGCTCCTGCTCGACTTCCGTCGGGGAGTCGTAGAAGAGGAGCAGGTCCGTGTGCTTCGGGCCGTCCTCCGTCTCCGGGAGGATCCCGTCCGTGTACAGGCCGTCGACGATGCGGACCGCCTCGGCCAGGAGGTGCGTGGTCTCGCGGATGATCTCGTCGGCGCTCTCGAGGTGCTCCTTGGCGTAGCTCCGCGAGTGGCACTTCGTGCACGCGTCGAGCATCTTCGTGCGAGCCTTCTGGAAGCTCTCGTCGTCGAGGCGGGCGAGCTGGAGCGCCTTGATGGCACCGACGCGCGCGTTCATGCCCTCCTCGTCGTGGCCCCAGGGTCCGATGGCCTTCACGACGGTCATCGTGTCGTTGTTCCACTCTTCCGTGGTGTTCGGGAGACGGAGGCCGAGGAAGCCCCAGCCCGTCATCACGGCGTGGTCGCCGTCGCCCATGTGGCAGTTGTAGCAGCCGGGAGCGCGGCCCGACTTGGGCTGCGTGTGGTGGATGATGCCGTGCTTCGAGGAACGCCACATCTCGTACTGGCTGTGGTCCTCGCCCATGTGGCAGGTCTCGCAAGCCTCGGGCTGGCGGGCCTCCTCCGCGGAGAAGAGGTGGCGGGTATGGCAGGAGTCGCACTTGCCGACGCTCCCGTCGTCCCACTTCTTGCCGATCAGGTGGCAGCCGAGACAGGCCATCTTCTGGATGGCCTCGGGCTGGTTGGCGACCATGGGGATGGCCTTGGCGGAGAGGTCGGCGAGGGCGTGCTTGCCCTTGCTGAACTGCTTGACCTGCTTGAAGTGGCACTTCTTGCAGGTCTTGGGCGACGGCGTGCGCGCCTTGTCGGCGTCCTCCTCGCACTGGTGATCCGAACCGTGGCAGGTGTCGCAACTCACGACGTCGTCGGCCTTGGCGTGCTTGCTGGCGCGCCACTGGCTCACGATGCCGGGGTTGAGTTTCTCGTGGCAGGCGACGCACGATCCCTCACCCTCGTCGGCGGACGAGACCGGAGCGCGCGCGAAGGCGAACACCAGGACGAGTCCCGCCACGAGTCCGAGGGAGGCGACTCCCAACGCAATCTTCCGCATCGATCGACCTCCTCGCATAGAGCGTGTGACGCATGTCGCAAGACGCATATCGCATGACGTGCAAGGACCGAAGATACCGGCCTGGGGCTCTGGGCGACAGGGGAAGCGGGGAGCGCTACTTCTCCGGCAGGACGGGCGCGGTGAGGAGGGAGCGCATGTTCGTTCAGTCGAGTACAGGAAACTTCGGCGGCACGCTCGCCGTGCGCTCCTGGCGGCCGAGATCATCGTCCACGTCCGTCGCGGTCGGGTGGGATCACCGCGCGGTTGGAGCCCTCCGACCTCCGCGCGCCCCAGGTCGGCCCGAGCTGTTCTCGGGACAGGAACTGCGTCGGTGCGGGTGCAGCTCGGCATTTGCCATTCGGCGTGCTATACTATGCCAAATGGCAACACGCGACATGCACGAGACCGCCGACCGGACTCGAACGCTGCACCTCGTTCTCGGCGGACGCAAGGTCCTCCGCAAGCCGGTCCACCACTTCCGGATGTTCGCCCAGCTGGTGCGCGACGGTCTCCCGTACGCCGCCCTGACGAGCGTGAGCAAGAGGCTCGACGTACACGAAAGTGAGTTGGCAGACGTCATCGGCATCGCCCACCGCACGCTCGCGCGCCGGCGCGAGGCGCAACAGCTCGGCGGCGTGGAGTCGGATCGGCTCTTCCGCGTGGCCAAGGTGCTGGCGCGCGCCGCCTCGACACTGGGATCTCTCGAGAAGGCGTCCCGCTGGATGCGCCGCTCGAACCAGGCGCTTGGCGGAGAGCGACCGCTGGATCTTCTCGATACGGAGGTGGGCGAGGAGGAAGTCCTCACCCTCCTCGGCCGTATCGAACACGGTATCGCGAGCTGACGGCACGCCATGGTTCTCCATCGGCTCTGCAGGGAGCGTTGGGCCGCCACGGCACTCGACGGAGAAGGGGCCAGGCTCCACGGTGGCAGGTGGAGCCCCCGCGGAGTACCCGTTGTGTACTGTTCCGAGACGCTGGCCCTGGCAGCGCTGGAAGTGCTGACGGGGGTTCACCCCGATGACGCTCCCGACGACCTCGTGCAGATCCGGCTTCACGTTCCGGAAACGCTGTCGATCGAGCGCGTGGACCGGTCGGCCTTGCCCCCGGATTGGCGCGACTACCCGCCGCCGGATGCCCTCGCCGAGGTTGGCCGTGCATGGGCCGAATCGGGTCGCAGCCTGGTGCTCGGCGTCCCGTCCGTGATCGTCCCACAGGAGTGGAACTACCTGGTCAACCCGAGGTGTGCCGAAGTCCAGCGGATCGAGGTCGCGTCGCCGCAGCCCTTTGCCTTCGATCCCCGGTTGCTCCGCGACCGCTGAGAGGCTGGTTCGGAGAGCAGGGGAAGCGGGGAGCGCTATTTCTCCGGCAGGACGGGCGCGGTGAGGAGGTAGTGGATGTCCGCAGCCCCGGCGTCGAGGATGCCGATGGAGTAGCGGCCGCCGCCGTAGACCGAGGCACCGTCCTGCACCGTGAGGGCCTGGCAGGCGACGGTGCCGCGACCGTTCTCCCGCTCCACCTCGAAGAGGATGAGGATGCGATCGCGGTCGCGCACCACGATCCGCGGCGTATGTTCGTTCAGTCGAGTATAGGCAACTTCGGCGGCGCGCTCGCCCTGGTGCCAGCGGAGCTGGCCCTCGGCGTCGATGCGTTGCGCCATCACGTCGAGGTCGCCCTGGGCGCTGCCCGTCTCGTAGGCGACGACGATGCCGCCCTGGCCGTCCGAGTGGAGGACTGGGCGGCGTTCGGGCCACTCGGAGCTGGCTACGAGGACGGGCGCCGGCAGGTCGCCCTCTTCCCCCCCACCCCACGCGAGCGTGCCGTCCGCACGAACCCGCTGGATCGCGAGGTCCACGTCCTCGGGCCGTTCGTCGTCGGGAACGATCTCGAGGACCACGAAGGCGCCGCCGAGGCCGTCCGGCAGGACGGCCACGGCGTCGCGTCCCTCGGCCAGGGGCAGCGCCGTGATCAACCGGCCGCGGCCGCCGTCCCAGAGCAGCTCGCCGTGCGGCGAGACCCGCTGCGCGAGGACCACGCGGTGGCCGACTTCCACCAGGTCGAGCTCGTACACGATGATCGCGCCCCCGTGACCGTCGGAGACGACGCGCGGGCGCGTCTCGCGCGCCTCGGCCGTGGCGACGACGGCGGACTTCTTGCCCTCGTGCCAGGCCAGGGTTCCGTCGGGCCGGATGCGCTGTGCGAGGATGTCCACGTCGCCGCCGTCGAGCGCCATGCTGAAGACCACGATCGCACCGCCGGCGCCGTCGGAGACCACGGCCGGGCTGAGCTCGTGACGCTTGACGCTGGCGACGGCGTTGCCGAGGGGATTCCACAGGAGGCATCCGTCCGGCGCGACCCGCTGGGCCATGATGTCCGTGTTGCCGTCGTCGAGGCGCAACTCGTAGACGACGATGACACCCGCGGCTCCGTCGGAGACGGCCGACGGGGATCTCTCCTTGCGCTCGGTCACGGCGACGGGCCGGCTCTTGACGCCGCTTTCGAACAGCAGCTCGCCGTACTTGGAGACCTTCTGGACCAGGACGTCGTAGTCGTCGTCACCCGGAGGGACGGCGGCGTGGACGATCAGGGAGCTCCCGTCGTTGCTCGGGACCTGGTGAAACGACCCCTCCCGAGAGGTGGAGCTGGCCACGAAGATGCCCATGTCGCCCCACACGCCCTCGCCCGTGTCGAGGTGCACGCGCTGGGCCCAGACGTCGAAGTCGCCCTTCCCTTGGACGCTGATGCCGCAGACGAGTGTCGTGCCGCGCAGGGTCTCGTTGAGGGCCTGCACGTCCTCGCGAACCGGCACGTCGTCGATGAGGGCGGTCACGTACTTGATCGGCACGGCGTAGGTGGCGCCGATCGTGTCGGAGACGCTGCCCGAGCGCCGCTGGACGGCGACGGCGATGACGCGGTCCTGGAGCATGAGGATGGGACCGCCGGAGTGGCCCTGCTCGACGCCCGGCATGTCG
>JAUXCH010000008.1 GCA_030618975.1 Planctomycetia bacterium | reverse complement strand
TCGTCTGTTTTGTCAAACGTGTCGGTCGCAACACAGTCCATGACGCCGCGCGGACCAAAATTTTTCCTGAACGCAGGGTCTTTCGGGTAGTCCGCATTCTCCGGCTCTTCTTCGGCGTTCAGGTGGTACAGATTGCCGTAAAACTCATCCATACCGTGCACCGTCGGCAGGTACTCGTTGCGATCACCCAGATGGTTCTTGCCGAACTGGCCGGTCATGTAGCCGTACGGCTTCAGCAACTCGACAATGGTCGGATCAATCGCTCGGACGCCATGCTTCGCGCCCGGCATGCCGATCGTCAGCAGGCCCGTGCGGAAGGGGTTCTGGCCCAACATGAACGAGGCCCGTCCCGCCGTGCAGGATTGCTGGGCGTAACAGTCGGTGAACAGGGCGCCTTCCTTGGCGAGGCGATCGATGTTTGGGGTACGACCGCCCATCAAGCCCCGGTGATAGGCGCTGATGTTGTCTTGCCCGATGTCATCCCCCCAGATCACGAGGATGTTCGGCCTCGAAACCTCTTCCGTGTAGGCAGACTTCGGGGTCAGGCCCAACAGGGCCAGAAGAACCAGCAGCAACGGAGCTGCGCGCTTGAATCTGGTCGGCATTGTTTCTCCCTCGGTTCTTGTCCCCCAACGCCTCAGGCCTCGCGTGCGGGCAGGGCGGTGGGCCGGAAGTCGGAAGGTAACACGCGTCCAAGCCTACGAAGTTCCGTCCGCCGTCGACATGGTCAGAAGTGACAGTTGAGGTCCGCCCATTCGGAAGGCTGTGGCGGGCTGATCAGGCCCCTCGGTGTTCGGCCCGGAATCAGATCCGAGATGTGCGAAGTGCAGGTCCTGGGTACCGTGACACGCTGGTCGAGAGCGTCCCCCAGCCGTCGCATCCTGGGGGGTGACTGAGGCTTCCGCATCGGCGCGTGGCTTCGGCAGAGGGTGACGAGAACGGCGTCCGCAGGTTGCCCCCTGGGCGGCGGATCGGTCGGACCTCCACCCCAGGCACGCAGGCGCGGGCTTGCTGGAAACCGCATGGCCTCGTCATGACGCCGGGCGGGACTCGGCGCCCTACTGCAGCGGTTGCTCGATGATCGCGCCCGGCTTCGTTTCGTCGCGGTCCACGAGGACGGTTTGCGTGGGCAGGGCAAGCTCGAGGCCCTCCTCCTCGAAGCGCTTCAGGATCTGCAGGTTGATCCATTCGGCATGAGCGCGACACTGCCACTCGTCAGGGGGCCGGTGCCAGTAGTTGACCACGAGCGTGCGCCTGTCCCCGCCGAGGTCGGAATAGAGGACGCGTGGGAGGAACCCGGTGGCGTGGATGGCCTCGTTGGGGTGCGGTGCTCCGGCCTCGTCCCTGGACGTAGCGCCCGACTCCGGGAGTGCCAGGATCTCCTTCACGACCTCGAGCGCGCGCGTGATCTTGTCGGGCGGCGTGTCGTGTGCCAGATCGACGTCGAACGTGCGCCGTATGTGCGGTCTGCGACCGAGGTTGTCGATCTGGGCGGCAGCAACCACCTCGTTGGGGACGATGACCAGGTGGCCGATCCGGGTTCTCAGCTTGGTGGAGCGCAGGCCGATGGCCTCGACCGTGCCGTCCCACGCCCCGATTCGCACGCGCTGTCCGATCGCGAACGGCTTGTCGACGGAGAGCTCGATGCCTGCGATGAGGTTCTTCAGGGAGCCCTGAGACGCCAGCGCGATCGACATGCCGCCGATGCCCGCTCCCGCGATGAGCGTGGCGAGCGAGAAGCCGATCCTCTGCATGCCCTCGATGATGATGACGACCGCCACGATCGCCGACACCACCCGTACGGTCAGCCGCGTGAGGTGCTGATCCATCGTGTCCAGGGTGCGGCGCCTCTTCACCAGCCACTCCGCCACCACGCGGCCGAGCGCCAGCACGATCACGACGGTGAGGGCGAGCATCACGATCCGCGTAGCGAAGAGAAGGCCACGGAGGACGCTACCCGTGATGACGACCTGTTCGGCCAGGAACCTCCTGATGACCACCACGAGCAGGATGGCGACGATTGCCAGCAGCAGGGAGGCGAGTCGGCGCTGCAGATCGCTCCATGCTCCGGATCTGCGCGCGATCAGCCCCCGCATCCCAAGCAGGACCACCAGGAACACGATGATGCTCAGCAGCAGGAAGGTCCACTGCCACACCGTCTGTCCGAAGAACTCGTGGTGGAACACCCTGGGGAGGGCCCGGATCCACGCGGCAGGGATCGCCGGGCCGGGAGCCCGGAAGTACAGCTCGTAGAGCCCCTCCACGTCCGTCTGGTCCGGATCGTACGGGAAGCCCTTGACGTCGTCGTAGTGGGCGCGCGCCAGGTGGACCGTTTCCCTGCGAAACTGGTAGCGTCCCGCGTTCGGCCCATCGACCGTGAGTCCGATCTCGAGTGGCGTACCGCGGATCCGATAGATGGAGGACTTCCCGGCCCGGACGCGCGCCGCCATCTGGTCCTCGTCGGGCACCTCATCGAGTGCCGGCAGCTTCACGCGGGCAAGTGCCTCGCGCGTGAGCACGGCCACCTCCACGGCCTCGGGTTCGCGGAACTCCTCGGGTACACCGTGCAAGTCGAAGAGCCGCACCAGGTGATGGCGGTGGTTCATCAGCTCCTGCCAGTTGTCCCACGTGTAGCCGCTCTTCCGCGTGAGCTCGAGCGAGCGCGCCATCAGCTTGTCGAGGCTCTTCAGCACCGCTCGTGGACTGCGCGTATCGACTCGGTACTCGAAGGCGCTGGTCGGCTCGACCGACTTGGAGGATCCGCAGGACACGCAGATCAGGAGGACGAGGAGGGGCGTGAGTCGCCACCACCGTGTGGGTCGAGGTCGGTCAGGTGCCGGGGCTAGGATGCCGCTCCGGTCCCTGGTCCGGCGCATCGGCTCGATCGTCGGCATCCTTCGCCTCCGGGTCGGGTGGACCCGGTCCATTATATCGAGAGGTGGGTGGTTCCCGACGTCAAGAGGCCAACCCGGTTCCCGGCCGGCGTCCGCACATGGGGGTCGGCCTCCGACCAGCGTACGACCCTGGACTCGAAGGTTCTTGTCAGGAAGCGGCGGTGCAAAGCACCGCCGAGCAGGTCGCGCCAAAGGCGCAACCTGCCCCAAAGGCAACCGCGCCGAAGGCGCGCTTGCCGCTCGCCCGTCAGGGCCAAACAGAACGGTCTCGGGTGGACACGGTCTTGGAGCTTGATGCCGTCGTAGGAATCGCGGGGTACGAGTCGATGGGGAACCGGGAGGCTTCCGATTCGAGGGTGGCGGGAGCGGTTTGCGCTTCCGGCCTGGGCGGGGACCGGGGGCGCGAGAAGGAGGGCAAGCAGCGTATGCGAGATTCTCTGCCTTCGTCGGCGGGGGGGGATTGAATCACCGATGCGCGGACCCTGGGGCCTCGACGCGGAATCCTGCACTGTCAGATCCAACAGCCCGCCCCCCCCGCATTCGCCCTTGCCAGAGGCTTCGGTTCAGGCCATTCTCATCGACCCCAGCACCGCATCCACGAACTTGGCCCGATCTCGGTTCGGCGGAGGCCGGCAGTCGGTCGGTCGGCAGCAGGGGATGAGGGCAGGCCGATGACGACGCTCTTCGCCCAAGGGGGCAGCAAGGGATAGCTGATGATCCTCGCGACCTCCGAAGCGTTCAGCTTCGTCACTACCCTTACGTACTTCGGAGATGTCGTCTTTGCCGTCAGCGGCGCCTTGACGGCGGCCCGGTACCGCATGGACGTACTGGGGTACCTGTTGATCGGAGTGATCACGGGGATCGGAGGCGGCACGACCCGGGACCTGTTGCTCGGCCGCACCGTGTGGTGGACCAAGAATCCGACCGAACTGATCCTGTGTGCGACGGCAGCCCTGGTGACGTTCTTCTTCATCCCCAGTGACATCACCCGGCGCAAGGGGATGGTCTGGTCCGACACGCTGGGTCTGTCGGTCTTCGGCGTCGTGGGCTGCCACGTGGCGCTCCAGTTCGGCGCCCCCTTCGTGATTGCGGTGTTCATGGGAATGATCACCGCGACGGGCGGCGGTCTGATCCGCGACGTGATCACGAACACCCAGCCGATGATCCTCTGTGGCCAGCTGTACGCGACCGCCGCGCTCTTCGGCGCCCTGTGCTACGCAAGCCTGCGGTCCTGGGGGATCTCGGAGGTCCCGTCGGCCCTGGTGGCCAGCCTCGGCGCGTTCCTCCTCCGGGCGTGGGCCATCGTCTACGACGTGCGGATGGGTCCTCCGGGGTCGTTCATCAGGATCGGGAAGAAGTCGTCGTAACGGAGCGCCGGTCGACGATCGAGACCTCACGGGTGCCGGTGACGGTGCTGACCGGGTTCCTGGGGTCGGGGAAGACCACCCTGCTGAACCACATCCTGAGCGAGAACCACGGCCTTCGTGCCGGGGTGCTCGTCAACGACTTCGGGGCCCTGAACATCGACGCGAAGTTGGTGGTCGGCGTGGAGGGCGAGACCGTTGGTTTGGCGAACGGTTGCATCTGCTGCACGCTGCACGCTGCGCGATGACCTCCTGACCGAGACGCTCCGTCTGCTCGGCCGCCCCGACCGGCCCGACTACATCGTCGTGGAGGCGAGCGGCGTCTCCAACCCGAAGTGGATCGCCGAGACCTTCCTCAGTTCCGAGTTCGAGTTCGAGTTCGCGGCTCGGCTCGACAGCATCGTCGCCGTCGTGGACACGGACCAACTGCTCGAGCTCCGCGGGAAGGATCTGGCGCTCGCGCTGGACCAGATTCGGGTGGCCGACATCGTGGTTCTCAACAAGGCCGACCTGGTCAGCCGTGAGCAGCTCGACCGGGTCCGTACGCGCGTTGCCGAGCTCGCGCACGAGGCGGACCGTGCCCACGACGACGGCGCGGCGTCAGCGGACGTCCGATCACGTCGATGAACAATGCGCAGGCCCCCCCTTTGGCGGAGGCGTCACCTTCCAGCACCTCGACGTCGTAGGTCAGGATCCCACCGTCCAGACGGGGGGTGGCTCAGTTCGACGACGATGTCGTCGGGCGCCGCGGTCCCGAGGATGGACAGTGCCGCGTTGGGAGGGTTCTCGGCGAAGCTGTCGTCACCCTGGTCCCAGCTCGCGACGAAGGTGCTCGTGGCCATGTGCCCCGCGATGCGCTCGGGACGATCCGAGAAGTAGATCGTGGAGGGTGCGACATCGGTGAGGGTGAGCTTGCCGTCCGCAAGCGTGGCCCCCGAGGCGTCCTGCACGAAGAGGTAGTCGACTCCCTGTCCGGAGCCCTGCGTCCTCCTCCGACGGCCCCCCGCAGGCGGCGAGCGAGGACACGAGAACGCCGGACGCCAGAACTCGAACGAGGAACTGGGTGTGCGTGGACTCTTCCTCTCCCTGCGGGGTCACGGCCACGGCTCCTCTTGTGCGAGGTTGCCGGCGGCAGGGGGTCGTCCCGGAGCAGCGATGGCCCGTCGGCGTCAAGGCCGCGAGACAGCGGCCTCTCCCGACATGCTGGATCGCTTGCGGATCAGCGGCGCCGGCCACCGCCGCGCCCGCCTCTGCGCATGCCCCCGTGCGGACCTCGCCTGTGCGGTCCACGGCGCCAGGCTTCCCAACTCCAGTCGGGTTCGCTCTGCTGGTCGTCCATGTCGCCCTGGAGTTGTGCGACCTCGGGCGCATCCGGATAGGCGGCCTTCAACTTGTCGATCATCTCGTTCGCCGCGCGGTAGTCGCCGCGGGTCATGTAGATGTTCGCCGCGCTCTCGTAGGCCTGGATAAGCCCCTGCTTCACCGTCTCCTGCATGTCGCTCACCTGCTGCATGAGATCGGCGTTGCCTGAGTGGTGCTTGGCCAGCTCGTCGAGGTGGCGGCGGGCCTTGTCGAACTCGACGGCCGCCTGCTTGTAGTCCGCAAGTGCGGGCGTCTCGTGCTCGGCGGTCATCGCCCTCGTCTCGAGGTGGCGGCCGTGCCGGATCAGGTCCCGCGGCGGTCCGAGCAGACGCTTCTGCTCCGCTGCGTTCTCCATGGCTGCGGAATCGTCGGCGAACTTCTTGCGCCCCTGCTGCGCCACCTCGTTCTGCGAGATCTTCTTCTGCAGCGTCGGGACGAGAGCCCGAGCGTCGGAGGCGGCGTGCGTGTCCGCCAGCTTGGTGAGCACCTTCGAGAGGATCTTCTTGGCGTCTGCCAGGCGTCCACCTGCCATGTCCAGTTTGGCGGCGTCGACCATCTGCTCGGCGATACCCTCCTTGAGGCCCGGCAGGATCCGGCCCAGGAACTGCTTGGCCAGTTCGGCGTCGAGCGTCCTCGCTTTGTCGAACTGGGCCTTGGCCCGGCGGAAGAGGCCATGCTCGTAGGCCCAGACGGCCAACTCGAGTCGACCCTTCGTGTCCTTCCCCAGGCCCTGGTCCCGGAGTTGATAGAAGTAGTGTGGATCCAGGTGTTCAGCGGGGACGTGGATACTGGCCGTCCCGCCGCCCTTGGGGTGCATCTCGAGTGACAGGCCGTCGGACGTGACGTCCGAGACCGTGCCCTCCATCGTGCGACCGTCGTGGAGGAGGACCTCGTCGGCACGAACGGGAAGGGCGAGCAGGAACAGCCCAAGGACTGCAACCAGGATGGCGTAGGGCATTCTCATCGTTCTCTCCTGTCCGTGTAGGACTCGGGTCCTCTTGGAGCACGGGTGCGCAGCGTGCACCGTAGCATGTGCGCAGATGCTGGGGGTGAGGGCAACTCCCGGGGCAGCAGCAGGTAGGCAGGGTGGTGCCCACATCTTCGAGCCTACGGAGTTCCGCCTGCCGGAGACATGGTCAGAAGTGACAGGTCGGGTCCACAATTTCGGCAGGTCCGTCGGTTCGTACGCGGGATCCACCCCATCGACGCCCCTGCGATCGACGCAGCCCGATCTTGCAGGATTCACGGACCCACAGCCTCCTCGGGCGCCGTGGGT
The DNA here is from genome assembly GCA_030618975.1 of Planctomycetia bacterium. Classification (GTDB taxonomy): domain Bacteria; phylum Planctomycetota; class PLA2; order PLA2; family JAEUHO01; genus JAUXCH01. Next base: position 14,099 of record JAUXCH010000008.1, on the reverse strand, counting down.
CGTCGCTTGCGGTAGGTCTTACCTGAGGAACAAGAACATCATCTGGAGGCGGAGCTGCCACTCCGGGCCGTCATCCGGCGTGGCCACGTTGTAGAACGCCTGCACCTGGAAGTTCACGGGCTGCTTCCCGAACTTGACGATCTTCCCAATGCCACCGCCGACAGGAACGGTCCACTGGTTGTCAGAAGGCGCGGTCCAGTCGGCGGTGACGATCGGCGCGGTCACCAAGTACCACTTGTTGGGGAGGTTGTAGTTGATGAAGGGCTGCATGAGGAACGAGTTGACTACGTCACTCTCCCCCGCGCCCCCAAGGCGATCACTCTGACTCGGCGACCAGATGTTGCTCACGAGACAGCCGATCACCCACTTGCCCGGCATGGTGAGGGCGACGGCGGATACGCCAAAGGCCCACTCCTTCTTGCCCAGGTGCGGTGCCGCCGTGGGGAAGTTGATGACAGGCCCCACACCGACCATCCACTTCCCAAGCACAGGTGGAACGACGAAGCACGAGAGGTTGATGTCCCCGACGCCGTCCCACGAGCCGCTCGAGGACGTAATGTCCGGTTGGTGCATGATCGGGATGATCATGCGGTTGATGAGCGTCCACTCACCACACCCCAGGGGGATGGGGAAAACCGGCTGGAAGTTCAGGACATTCTGCGTCCGGTCCTCCGGCCCGAGTCCGAAGTTCGTGTTGTTCTGGAACGGGACGCTGATCATGTTGGCGATCGGGTTCTGCGCAGCCTTCGCCAGGTCGTCCCCGCCACGGCCGCCCGCGTCGCTCTTGGAGTCAGACGCGGCCGTGGCGATCCACGGGGTCCTTCGCAGTCCGCTCCGCTCGTACGAGGATTTCGTGCGAACCCAGTCGACGTCTGCCGGCTCGCTGAGTTTGCGCTCCCCGAGCCGGCGCACGTCGCCGATGGCCGCCACGGCGTCTGCGGGCGCCCCCGCGTCGGCGAGCGCCGCCGTTCGACAGCCGGCCACTCCGAGCATCAGAAGCGCAGCCGCCACCAAGCTCGAAGTTCTCATGCCGCCTGCCCGAATCACGCGTGTGCTCATGGTCTCTGGATCCTCCCTCGCAGACGAGGCCGGCTCGCGTGTCCGCTGCCGAACCGGCCGCAGCTCATTGCCTGTCGGGGCCGGTGCTCCGACAGGCATCCCGCGCACAGCGGGACTCTCGCAGCCCACGCCCGGGCACCGCTCGAGCGCTGTCCCGAGCGTGGGTACGCCGCCACGCTCCTCCCGAGCGACCGCAACCGGGGCAGCACCCCATGCCGGCGCAAACCTGTACATGGTCACAGTTGACAGGCGTGGGCAGGCCAAGGTGGAAGCCCCGTCGAGCGGCCCCAGGCGGGCCGCTCCGGCAGACGGCCCCGCGCGCTGTCCAGCATCCGCCCGCCGCACCGCAGCTTCCTGCGCCTCGGGGTCGCCTGCGACGTGCACCAGGGGCAGACGATCGACCCCGCGGTAATGCCGCGGGCACCCTGAGCCGGACGGCCGAGCGTGCCGGGTGATGGATGCAGGCTCCGGGGGTGCGACTACGTAGTAGCAAGCCGCGGCCTCCGCCAGACTTCCGTTCGCCCCACGGGCTCACGTCTGTCTGGCCGAGTGCCCCTCCAGGGGGTACATGTTCGACGACCAACAGCAAGCGCCTGGGCGATTCGCAGGGAGGGGCAGGCGCTTGGGCGCAAGGATCGCGGCTCCGCGAAGCCCCGGCCCCACACGCCGGCCGCTCGCCGGGTGCAACCACGACATGCGGCAGCCTCCACTCCTCGCCTTGGACTCAGGCATGGGCTCGACAGGGACCTGATGCGCCCTCGGCGGCACCAGGTGCCCTCACCGACGGGCAGCTCCCCCACCGCTTGCCTGCGTTCCACTGCAAGCTCGCGACCAAGATGCCCGTGTCCCCGGTGTCGTCGATGTTCAGCATGAAGTCGTAGTCGAACAATCGAGTCAAGTCGCCTCGGACGCGCAAGCGTGTTCGCGCGAACTCGAAGTCGTGTGTGTCACGCTCCTCGCCGGGAGGGAACTCCGTGCGCCGGTCGAAGGTCCAGCGGAGCTGGGTGAAGGCACCAGGCTGCAGCGTGAACCGGCGTCGGCGGTCACTGAGATGGAACCCGCCGTCGTAGCCGAAAACAGGAGGGCCGGGGCAGCAGAAGGTCGGGGGATCGCAGTAGAGACTCCGACCACGGACGCGCGCGGGCGTGGGCGAGGCAGCCTGCGTGACCTCCCCCGGTTCCGCCCCTGGCTCGCCGGCATACGCAACCGCGCTCGAGTGCCACGCCGCGCAGGCCACCAGCAGCAGGAGCGCTCCGCGTACTGAGGCCCGGAAGCCCTGCCCGACCGGGGCGGACAGTTGTCCCCACCGTCGCCGGCGTCTGGCGGCCAACTGATCGCACTCATCGTGTTCGACCAACTTGCTGCGATCCCTCAGGGCTCGGACGGAGTCCGTTCAGTCCGACGCGCGCGGCCGCGCCGCACCCGTTGGACCGAGGCCGCCCTCACCTCCGATCCCATGCCGGACTCCGCACGGGCTGCCCCGGGTACACATTCTGAACCTTCGAGTCCATGACGAGGACCGTGCCGGAGATTACCACGCACGGATCCCGGTCAGTCCCGTCACCGGCACAGGGGTCGTCGTCCGGGATGCCACGCCGGGTCCACGAGAGCACCGTCATCGGCGGGCACCCCGTCACGCCGGGTTCTCTCCTCGTCCGATTGCCCAGTGTCCGGCGCGCCCTTTGGCTTGCCGACACGGAGGAAACGACCCCGGGGGGCCCATGCGCATGTCGAACCCGATCGCCGCCCCCCGGAGGAGGAGTGCGCCGAGGCTGACCGCCACGGCCGCAGGGAGCTCCGGGATCCCCCAGGACGACAGGCTCGCGCAACACAAGGCACCGAAGCGTGCGGCGGTCGCGTAGAGCTGGCCCGAGAGGATCATCGGCTGCGTGTTCGTGAGCACGTCGCGGATGACCCCGCCACCCGTCGCGGTGATCATGCCCACGAGCACTGCGACCACGGACTGCGCCGCGTGATGTCGTTCGTGCTGAAGAAGAAAGTCAGCACAGACGCTGATGCACACAGGGTCAACTCGGCCGGGTTCCTGCTCCAGTCCACCACACGGGGGGACCGAGCAGCAGGTCCCGGGTCGTGCCGCCTCCGATCCCCGTGATCGCTCCGATCGACACGTAGCCCAGCACGTCCATGCGGTACCGGGCCGCAGTCAATGCGTCGGTGACGGCGAACACGACATCCCCGACGTGGGTGAGGGCCGTGATCAACGCCTCCTCCTCACCCTACGGGATGCTGGCGCGGCTGTCACAGACATCCAGGTTCCACGTTCGGTCTCCTCGATACCGTGCTAGCTCCACAGCTCGGTGAGGTCGACCGGCTCCCAGCCCGTCAGGTAGTCGGGGTTGGGCACCTTCATCCACACCTTGCGACGGGAAACGTCGGTGACCATCTGATACGTGGTCTGGTCGGCGTCCTGCTTGGTCGGCTTGGTGCAACCGCCGTTCTTCGCGAGCGTCCCGTCCTCGTTGAAGAGTCGGAGGTCCATGAGCTCGCAGGTCTTGTCAACGTCGATCTTGCCGTGATGCTCCGCCAGCCGGGCTGTCATGTTGTCGAATCGCTCGATCGAGTGGCTGACCGTGTCTCGACGATGGATGCCCCAGTCGGGGTTGAAGAAGGTGTTGGAAACCGTCAACGTGTCGCCCTCGGGCTTGCGGAGCCGGCTCTCTCCGAGGCTCGAGCACTCCATCGATGCGCCACCTTGACCGTCGGCCATGCTCAGGATGAGGCTCATCGAGGGGCGAACCGAGTTGATGCGATGGAGGGCGGCTTCGAGCGACTCGGTCTCGCTCAGGATGTCGCCCAGCACGTTGAGGAACGGGGTGCGATCGCCGAACACGACGGAACCACCCATCGAGGTTCCGTCATGGAGGTCGATGTAGACGCCGTGCTCGTTGATGCCCGTGTACACGCCGATCATCCCGGGCCAGCCGAGGTTGGCATAACGACATCCACCGTGGGTAGGATTCAAGATGGTGAGCACCTGCGCAAACTCGTTGAACGCAGCCCCCCAGTCCATGTTCCGCCCGATGTACATCTCACCGTCGCTCGACGCGGAGCCCCACGCCAGGATCGAAGTGCAACCCGCGAAGGAGTGGATTTTCGCTTGGAAGATCCCGAACTCGGTGACTTGGTCGAGCATCCCGATCTTCACGATGGGCCAGCCGCAGCCTGCCTGCATGCCGGCGTAGAAGTCCTTGTTTCGGGTCGAGAACGTCGACAAGGCTCGATCGGTCCAAAGCGTCGCGACGTCATCGGTAATCACGCCGGTCTTGACCTGCGGCTGCACGATGACGTCGTACGCCTTCTGCATGTACCCCTTCATCAGGGCGCCATACTGGACGCCCATGTCGTGATACGAGCCTCTGAGGACTGGGACGACAAAGGTGCCGACGGTGTAGAGCACCCCTTCACCAGACTCGTTGATCCTCTCGAGTGATGACATCAGCTCAACTCCTTCTCTGTGGATGACGGCGGGCTCTGCGAATGACAGCGGGGTTCGTCTAAGCCCATGGGGCTCGCGTTGGCAATCGGGGAACGAAAGGCGCGAACCGCATCGAGCCCCCAGGGGTCCGTGTGATCACGCTCCTCGACTCGCGGCAATCTCATCACCCGACTCCGTTCTCCTACATCCAGGGGGGGGCCGCGAGAGTGAAGCAGGCTGCGCGGGCTCCCCCCGGAAGGCACTCCGAGAACCTGTAGGGATCTGCCGAGACCCACTCGATTCGGGAGAGGGTCTCGGGTCCTGGCCTGCTACTCGGCGGACTGGATTTCGATCGTGCCATCTGCTTGCACCTTGACGCTGTCTCCGGTCTTGACGGCGTCGAGGAAGTCGTCCCCAAGCAGATCGACCGTCACGATGCGCTTGCCGAGCCAGTTGTCGCCCATGAGGATCCCGCAGGCGGCCAGCGAATCGATGTGATTGGCAAACAGCATGGCCTTGGGCGCAATGCCCTTGGCGAGGATGATCATGAACAGCGTCGCCGCACTGCTCGATCCGATGGTCTGCGGTATGCACAGGATCTTGCCCGCGAGATCGTGACCGAACAGATCCTTGTTGTCGTGGTCCTGACACACGCCGGAATCGGAGCCCGCGATCAGGACATCGACGTAGGTTGCACAGGTGTTGAAGCCGATGTGCGAGACCTCTGCCGAACCTGCTGCGCTGCCGGGTACCGCCGGACGTCCCTTGAATGTCCTGATGGATGAACTGGTCTGAGCCATCGTCTCGTCCTTTCGTTTCCTGGTCCGGTTTCCCGTGTCTACGCAACGCCGTCCGGCAACTTGCCCGTGACGATCAACTCCGTCAGGGCATCGTCGAAGAAGAAACGAGCCGTCGTGTAGACCCGCGTCTTGTTGGAGTTCGTGGCGACGCGCTCGGCGCCTTCCACCGGAGTGGAGCACCACATCATCGGGCAGTTGACTGGGATGGAGACTCCGTACTCCTTCAGCTTCTTCGCCACCTCCGGGTTCTTCTTCTCGAAAGCGTCCTTAATGTAGATCGAACCGAACATGTACGTCGGAACGCCGATCTTCGTCTTCCCGGCCGCCTCCATGGCATCCACGATCCGCTGCCCCCAATCGGTCATCTGGCCGAGGGTCATGTGGGGACAGCCGAGGAAGACCCGCTGCGGCGTACCGTGCTCGTCCTTCCAGAGGTCCGGATAGCTGGCGTAGATACGTTTCAGCTCGGCGTCGTCGATGACGTAGGTCTGGTAGCCGTCGTTCAGGAGGCCGCGGCCCTTCTCGACCGCTTCCGGTGTCACGCCTTCCATGTGGTACAGGCCGACCGCACCGTTGCTCGCCGTGGCGGCGCCGAGATCCTTCAGGTAGCCGCTCGTCTGCTCGTTGACACCTGGGAGGAACCTGTCCATCCCAACGATGTAGGAGACGTCTTCCATGACCTTGAGGCCGATTGCGGAACCGAGCATCTCGGGATGTGGAATCTTCGTGGTCTTGACGTCGATCAGCCAGACGGCCTGGCGCCCCTCGTCGGTCAGCAACCCGAACACGGGCGCCTTGCCGAGGATACTGCAGAGCATGTCGATGCCCATCGAGTTGCGATTCGTGCGGGCGCCAAGAGCCGAGTTCGCGTAGTTGATCGCCGACGACTCAGACCACGCCAGGTAGTCGCCACGCTTCGGCGTGTTGCCCATCTCGGGCAGGTAGCAGGCACAGCTCCAGTCGTTCTTGTTCCGCATGCCGAGCTTCATGTTGAGGCGCTCGAGCTCGTCCATGCGGTCGTAGACCTTGTCCACCGTCGACTGCTCCTCGGGCGTGACCGGCAGGTTCTCGGGGTCCATCGGCTTCGGGTCGGCCGTAAAGGGAGCGTAGGTCTCGAGGCCGGCGTCGGCCAGCTGCTGATAGATCACCAAGAGCGGCTCGACCCCGTCGCTACCCCAACTCACGGCATGGTGCGGGGCGCCTCCGAGGTCGACGAGCCGCTGGGCACCGAAGAGCTGTCCGTAAGCCACCACCGTCTTGATGGCCTTCTGCAGGATGTCCCCCTTCTTGCCGTCGTAGATGTCCTGCTCTGCGGGCGTGAGCGTCATCGTGGGCTGCGGGTCGGTGTGTTTGGCATCCGCCTTCGAGTGCCCCGTATGCGTGGCGTGCGTCACGTTCGGATCCGTCCCGATCTGACCGCCAAGCTGATGCTGCTTCATGGCTGGATATCCTCCGACTCGGTGTTGAGCCCGGCGTGATCCGGGACTCCGCCTGCGGTCTGGCCTGCGGTCTGGTTGACCTCGAAGAAGCCATGGTACGGATCCGGGAGGAGCGCGTGCACTGCCAAGATTGACAGGGTGAGGCCATCAAATCGGTACTCCGGCTCGGTACTCCGGCCTGGTAGCGGACCTCGGACCTCGGGAGTCGGTGGGCCATCGAGCTCGAAGGGGATGTCGGGGGACTCGGCGTCGCCTCCGACCTCACCGGGACGCTCCGCGCTGCTGTGTGCGGGCGCTTCGGCCGCCGTTGGGTCCTGCGCGCCGGATGGCTCGTCCTCTGGTCATCTCGACGTCTCGACGGACTACGAGTCCGGGTCGGGGCTCTGTCGCTTCCAGTGGGACGTGGAAGGGAGCGGTCCCCACCGCGGGGTCGGCTTCGCCTTCCAGGGCAGCAGTGTGCGTCGTCCCCGATTCCCTCCGCACTCTCCCAACTCCTGTAGCCGCCTTGGGTTGGAGCGATCTGGCACGCACGGCCTCCGCATGCCGATCCAGCGAGCCCGACGTCGTCCGGTGGACCTCACGCACGAGGACCACGGCGCCGGGTCCGGTGCCGCAAGACTGAAGGAAAGGAGATCTCGGCCTGGCCAGGATGGTGGAAGGTGTGGGGTCGCTGGAGGTCCGGCTTACGATTGCCCCCCCACCCGGCAAGGGCAGTCGGCTCCACCTCCGAGTGCCCCGAAGACGGAGCACGCCCCCGTGACGCAAGCCCGTGTGTTCCTCGCCGACGATCACGCCCTGTTGCTCGAGGCGTTTGCCACCCTCCTGGCGCCGCACTGCGAGATCGTCGGCATGGCCCGAGACGGTGCTGAACTCCTCGCCCAAGCCCCCGTGGCGCGCCCCGACGTGGTCGTTCTCGACATCGGGATGCCCAAGGTGAACGGCATCGACGCCGCTCGCAGGCTCCGCGAGTGCCTCCCCGGCGTGGGCATCGTGTTCCTCACGGTGAGCGAAGATCCGGAGCTGGCCGCCGACGCGCTCGAGGCCGCGAAGGGGGCCTCCTTCCTCCTCAAGAACAGCGCCGGCGCGGAGTTGGTCCAAGCGATCAAGGAGGCGAAGCGTGGACGCACCTACATCACGCCGCAAGTCGCGGGCGCCGTGCTGGACAGCATTCGACATCGATCCGGCCCGAGACTCACACCCCGTCAGCGCGAGGTCCTGCAGCTCCTGGCCGAGGGCAAATCGATGAAGGAGGCGGCGTACGCCCTGGGGGTCACGCCGCGCACGGTGGCCCACCACAAGTACGCGATGATGGAGACGCTCGGCATCGACAACAGCGCCGACCTGATCCGCTATGCCGTGCGGCGAGGCCTGACGAACTGACGCTATTGCAGGTCTGAACCTGTTACTTCGTACCATGGCGCCGGTGAGCGGAGCCGTGGACACTGGGCGGCGTGATCGCCCCCCGGCCCACCGTCCTCATCGCAGACGATCACCGCCCCTTGGCGGAGGCGGTACGGCTGCTCCTGTCCGACGAGTTCGAGGTGCTCTCCGTCGTCACCGACGGAGAGAATCTGATCGCTGATGCGCGGCGGCTGGCACCCGACGTCCTGATCGTGGACATCGCGATGCCCGGGATCACGGGAATCGAAGCCGTACGGCGGCTGACCGAGGGCGGGTGCGCCGCCGCCATGGTCATGCTCACCATGTACGAGGAGCCGGAGTACGTTGCGCGAGCCCTGGAGGCAGGTGCGCGGGGCTACGTCTCCAAGAACCGGCTGAAGCCCGACTTGATACTCGCCGTGCGCACGGTCCTGGAAGGCGGAACCTTCGTATCCCACATGTGATGCGCCGCTCTCGAGAGTTCGAGGGTGAAGTCATCGGCGAGTCCCCTTCGACTCCCTGTGGACCGATCTGCTCCGCGAGACCAACGGACCGTAGCGTCTGGACGCGTACACGAACTGGACCCGACCTGGGACGCTCGGTACGTTGGCGCAACCTGGTTCGGAGTGCCCTCGCCTCTCCACGGTCCACGGAAGAGGGATGGCATGCGGGAGTTGCACATCTGGTTCACGTCCGCCATCCGCACGTTGCTGTTCGGTGCGTCGGCACTGCTGGCTCTGGGTCTCGTGACGGCACAGGCGGGCGCCGAGGAGCGCTCGGATCATGGTGAGCACCACGTCGTCAGGTGGACCACGGCCGATGGGCTCCCCAGCAACATCATTCGCGCGCTCGCCCAGACGCCGGACGGCTACCTGTGGGTGGGAACCTGGGCCGGCTTGGCGCGGTTCGATGGTGTCCACTTCGAGACCTTCGATCTGACCAACGCCCCCGAGCTGGGAGGCCTCGCGATCACCTGCCTCGCGGTGGACAGCGACGGCACGCTGTGGATCGGAATGCACGGCGGCACCGTGTCTCGCTACCGCGACGGGCGCTTCGAACGAGTGCCACCCCGTCTCGAGTCCGGCCTCATGGATCTGTGCGTGGACCCGGAGGGCGGTGTCTGGGCCGGGGGCCACGGACTGGCTCGCTGCGACGGCGACGAGTTCAGGCCGGTGCTCGACATCGACGTCGTGGACATGCACTGCGGTTCGGACGGCACGCTCTGGATCGGAAATGCTGCCGGTGTCTGGCAGGTGCGGGACGAGTCGCTGGTCCCGCGCCCCTCGACCGACTCACACGTCCGGGGTGTGCGTGGACTCTCGCAGCTACCTGACGGAGACATCCTGGCCCACTCCATGCATCAGCTGGTCCGCTATCCCGAGGGACGTGTCCTTGCGAGCAGTCCGTCCGGGTCCGACTCCGGAGTCCAGGGCTGGGACCTCTGGGGTTCCGAGTTCGATGCGGCCGGGAACTGCTGGTGGGCCTGTGCATCGGGGCTCTACCGACTCTCGTCGGCCGTGCTGACCCAGGCGAGCATCGACTGGTCCGCCCGCCTGCGCGTTCTTCCCCTCGAGTTCACCGGGCCTGCGCGCGCCGTGATGCAGGATGGGGAGGGCCACGTCTTCGTGGGCACCGAGGGCCGAGGGCTCCTGTTGGTGGAGCCCCGTCACGTGCGGCGGCTCGAGGGCAACGTCAAGAGCGTCGCCCCCCTGGCTGACGGCAGCGTTTGGGTCACCGCCGGAGGCGTCCCGGTCCACCGATCGAAGGACGGAGTCACGCTCGAAACGCTGGATGAGTTCGCCCACGCCCACGTCTCGTGCGCGCAGGGCGACGGCATCTGGATCGCGCACCCCGACGGGTACGCACGGCTCCGCCAGGGGCAGTTGGACAGGTTCGACCTTCCGCCCGGCGTCGGTCGGCCGCTTCGCCCACTGTTCGAGGACGCGGACGGTGCACTGTGGTGGCACGGCGCCAGGCAGGCCCTGTCACGGATCCAGGAAGGGCAGGTGACCCATCGCTTGCAGGGCGTGATCCGAGGCGTGGGGCACGACGGGACGCTCCTCGTCGTCCACCGGGACCAGGGACTCGGGCGCCTCCGCGACGGACAGTTCGAGCCCGTCTACACGGGCGGCCTTGGGGGAATCAGCGTCCACGAGGACGACGAGGGTCGGCTGTGGCTCGGTACGAAGGGCAGAGGTCTGCTGTGCGTCGAGGGCAGGCGCGTCTCGGCCCTCACGAAGGCCCACGGCCTCCCCCACAACGTGATCGGGAGCATCGTCCAGGACGACCGGCGGAGGCTCTGGATCAACTCGAATGCCGGCGTGTTCGTGATGAAGATCGACGACCTGCTCGCCGTCATAGAGGGACGGTGGGACCACGCACACTACCGCCTCGTCTCCTGGGCGGAGATGGGCCACCGGTCGTCCGTGCTCGCCCCGGACGGCAGTCTCTACGCCAGTACCATCGAGGGGTTCGAGCGCATCGATGCGCGTGCCCTGAGCCCCCTTCCGCCCCCCGCGCGAACCCTGATCCAACACGTCCTCGTGGGAGATCGGCGATACCCGGCCGCCCTGCGCATCGAGCTACCTCCCGGGGTCCGCAGCGCGGACATCGTCTACACGTCGCCCAGCCTCGGCGCCGGAAGGTGGCTCCACTTCCGACACCGGCTCGACGGGGTGGATGCCACGTGGGTGCTGGCAGGAGAACGCCGGATCGCGCGCTACGCCGATCTCCCGCCCGGGGAGCACACGTTTCGCGTCGAGGCCCGCTACCCCGGCGGAGAATGGGATGAATCCTCCTCGATCCGGCTCTTCGTGCCGGCCCGTCTGCACGAGGCCCTCTGGTTTAGAGGCTTGCTCGGGCTCGCCCTGGCGGGCGTCGCGTTCTCACTCTACCGGGCTCGTCGTCGCACCGTGCGGTCGGAGCAAGAGGCGCTGGTGTCCGAGCTGGAGCGCCACCGATCCGAGGAGCGTGCTCGTGGCCTCGCCCGCCGCCTCGTCAGTGCGCAGGAAGACGAACGCAGGCGGATTGCGAGGGAGCTCCACGACGACATCAACCAGCGATTGGCGGTCCTCAGCCTGGGCCTGGAGGGGCGGCCCGGGGAGATCGCCGAGCACCTGCAGACCGTGCGTGAGCTCTCGCGCGACGTGCACCGCCTCTCTCACGATCTGCACCCGGCCCGCCTCGAGCAGTTCGGCATCTCGACAGGGCTCCGCGGACTGGTGCGCAAGGCGCAGACCCCGGGGAGCGTCGAGGTCGTCTTCGAAACCTCAGGCGACACGAAGGGCCTGGACGAGGTTGCGGCGCTGTGCCTGTACCGCATCACCCAAGAGGCACTGGCCAACCTCCTCCGCCACAGCGAGGCCTCGCATGCGAAGTTGCGTCTGGAGAGAGCGGGCGCCCAGGTCCGCCTCACCATCGAGGACGACGGCGTCGGCTTCGATCCCGTGACGGTGCGTGGGGAGGGGCTCGGCCTCCCGGGGATGGCGGAGCGGGCGGAGGTGGCCGGCGGGACCTTCGAGATCCGGTCCGTGCCCGGTGAGGGCACGCAGATCGAAGTCCTCCTACCCTACGAACGTCGTAGGTCCTGAGGCACGACCGCGCGTGACTCGCGACCATCGCGCGAGGGGTTCCGCACCATCTCGGATCCGCCAACTGCGCCTCGGCACGGCCGCGTGACACCCAGGCGGACGCAGGGGGACGGGACCCTGCTTCCGCACGGCGACCTCCGTACGGACCTACTCGCCCTTCTCCGCGCGCCCTAGCCAGAGGGCCGCTTCCTCCTGCTTGCCGAGGCTCTCGAAATGCGCGGCGAGACCCTCGGCCACGATGCGCCGTCCCGGGCCGCCGGCGGGTGCCGGAGGCTGGGCGTCCTGCCAGGTCTCCATGAGCAGGGCTTCCGCCTCGGCGAGGTGCGTGCCGGCTCGGAGGACCTCCGCCAACTCGCAGGCCAGCAGGAGCGTGGGGCGCGCTCCGCGCGGCATCGAAGCCCGCGCGTGCATGAGCGAGGATCGGTACTGCCTTTCGGCGTCTTCCCCCCGCCCCAGCGCCGCGTATTGCTGCGCGAGCATGCGGCCCAGACCCAGACTCTGCAGGTGCTCGGGGCCATGGGCCTCGACTTGATGGTGGAGCGCCTGCTCCGTGACCTCCGCGGCCTCGGCGCGGGATCCCGCATCCCACAGTGCGCGAAAGAGCGCCACGTAGCTCGCGAAGATGTGCGGGTGCCCCGGAGGCAGGACCCGCAACCGAACCTCGAGCACCCTTCTGAGGAGGGCCGTGCCGGCATCTCCCTTGCCCAGGCCCCGAAGGGACGCGGCCAGCGTCTCCGTGGTGGTCAGGATGCTCGGGTGCTCCGCGCCCAGGACCCGTCCATGGCGCTCGAGGGCCTCCTCGAGAACCTCCTGGGCTTCCGCGTAGCGCTCGGCACGATTCAGGAACCAGCCGAGCGTCTGCATGGTCGAGAGGACAAACGGGTGATTCGGACGCTTCGCGCGAACGAGTCGAACGACGAGGCCGCGCATCGTCTCGATCGCTTCGTCGACGCGTCCCAGATCCGCGCGTGCCTCGGCCAGGCTGCTCATGGCCATCAGCACGTCCGGGTCATCCGGACCGTGGAGCTTCTCCATGGCCGGGACCAACGCAGCCAGCATGGCCTCCGCCTCGGCCGCTCGACCCATGCGCAGGCGCATGAATGCGAGGCCTTGGCGCTGACGGAGGGTCTCCCAAGAGCCCTTGCCCGTCAGCCGTTCGGACGCCCGGGTCGCTTCCGCGACCAGGGACTCCGCCTTCTCCTGTCGCCCCAGGTACCAGTGCAGCGCGCCCAGGTCGCCGAGCGTCTTGATGGACTTCGGGTGATCGATCCCGAGGTACTCGCGGCGCAGCCGCAGGGAGCGTTCGAGGTGCGGCTCCGCCGTCTCTCTCAGCCCCAGAGCGACGTACGCGTCGGCGAGGGTGCTGCGAATCTCCGCCTCCACGAGGGGGGCATCCGGAAACCGGTCTTCGATGCGCCCGGCGGCCTGGTCGAGCGCCGCGCGCACGGTCAGCTCGCGATCGGGGCTCTGGTCCGGGCTCGCCATCGCCAGGACATCCTGGTTGATGAACTCATTGACGGCCATGACCGTCTCGACCTCACGGGCCAGGAGGCGCTCGTTCTCTACGGCCCGCTCCCGCTGCTGGTCCGCCAGTGCGCGTTGCCGGGCCTCCTCACTACGCGCATCCTCGGCGGCTCGCTGGGCGCCTTGCGCCCGGATCTTCGCCTCGGCCTCGGCCTGCCGCGACCGCTCGGCGTGCGCGTACAGCATCAGACTCACGACCAGACCGATCACCAGGGAGGCCGCGACGGCGATCGTGCCTCCGACGAAGGCCTTGTTGCGGCGCGCGAAGACACGCAGCTGATAGCCCAGGCTCGGGGGTCGAGCGCTCACGGGAGCTCCCGTGCGCAGGTTCTCCAGGTCCTGGCGCAAGTCGAGTGCCGACGCGTAGCGCCGCCCGCGCTCCTTGTCGAGCGCCTTCGAGACCACGAGCTCGAACTCCGGTGAGAACCGCTGTCCCGAGGTGGAGAGGGGCTCCGGGCGCTTCGTCAAGATCGCGGTCAGGCAATCGAGAAGCGCCTCGTCTTGCACCTTGTACGGCATGCGGTCCGTAAGGAGCTCGTAGAGGACGACGCCCATCGAGTAGACGTCGGTCCGTACGTCGAGGTCACGCGGGTCCAGCTCGATCTGCTCCGGCGACATGTACGGCATGGTGCCCAGGAGTTGACCCTGTGTCGTCAGTCGGGTGCGGGCAGGCAGATCCGCCTCCGTTGCACGGGCGACACCGAAGTCGATGATCTTTACGGTGCCCTTGGCGTCCACGAGAATGTTCTCGGGCTTCAGATCACGGTGGATGATGCCGCGCTGGTGACCGTGATGGACGGCCTCACACACCTGCTCGAACAGCTCCAACCGGGCAAGGGAGTCGAGTCGCTCCTGTGTGGCGTACTCCGTG
>JAUXCH010000902.1 GCA_030618975.1 Planctomycetia bacterium | reverse complement strand
GGGCTCGTCCGTGGCCGCCCCGGGCGGCCGGACGTGGCTCCCGACCTCCAGCACGTCGGACACCGCGCGGACGATCCCGCCCACCTCGGCCGACACGCGGGCTTCGCGCAGGGCCCGCGCCACGCCGTAGCCGCGGAGCCGCTCCCGGTGGTCGTGCCGTTCGAGGGGTTCCACGCGCACCACGGGCAGCGCGGGGCCCTCCCCGCTGCGCTCCGGAGCCTCCTTGAGCGCGGCCAGCTTCTTCAGCAGGACGTGGCCGCCGCTCACCGCGGCGGCGATGACCACCAGGCTCACGACGATCCGGCGGACCATCGGGGGAGGCGTGGGGTCGGACATGGGCGACGACGATACCCCGTCGGGCTCCCGCCGGACCCGGGAATCGCGGGGGGGCCGGGCCCCAGCAGGCGCTCCCCGCAGGTGGCGCTAGGATCCGCCCACCCGGGAGTCGTCATGAAGATCCGCCTCGAGTACTGCGCCGTTTGAAACTACGAGCCGCGGGCCGTCGGTCTGACGACCCTCCTGCTCGAGGAGCTGAAGCAGCGGGTGACCGCGTTCGAGCTCGTGCCGTCCGGAGGCGGCTGCTTCGAGGTCGCCGTCGACGGCGAGACGATCTGGTCCAAGCTCGAGACCGGGGAGTTCCCGGACGACCGGGTCGTCCTCGACCGGGTCCGGGAGCGTGTGTCCTGAGCGAGCACGGCCCGTCACGCAGGGCGGTCGCTCCCTGGGGCCGTGCCCTCCTCGTCGTGGGCGTGATCGGCGCCGCGCACCTGGGCCTGTTCCTCCTCCTCACGGCGTCGGCCCGGAGCGAGCTGGATGCCCTGACCGAGCGCTACGGACGCGCCGCGCTGGACGGGGCCGAGGACCCCGGCGCCCGTCCGCGCGCGGGCATCGAGGGCCCCGCGTGGCTGCGGAAGCAAGCGGTGTGGGAGGCGGCGAGGAAGGGTGCGAAGCGGCAGCAGTACGTCTCGCTGCTCGGCTACGGCCTGCTCGGGTCGTTCCTGGTCCAGGCCGGGGTGACGGGCGTGCTGCTCTACCGGAGCACCCGGGTGCGCGCGCGCGGCGTCCGTAGTCGCTAGGGGCAGCCGTCCGCGCCGGTCCGCGACGCCGTCCGGCGGCGCGCCCGCTCCGCCTTCCAACGGTCCGCATGCGCGGCGAACTCCCGCTCCCAGGCGGCGCGGCGCTCGCGCCACGCCTCGGCCGTCGTCCCTGCGGGCGGCCCGTGACGGCCGGCGATCCGGATGAGGAGTCGGAGGGCGCCGTCGCACGCCGGATCGAGCTGGTGGGCGCGTTCGAGGTGCGCGATCGCCTCGTGGGGCTGCTCGAGATCCTCCGCGAGCAGGCGCCCGAGGCGCTGCCACCCCTGGGCGGACCGGGGCTGGAGCACCGTGAAGCGCTCGAAGGCGCGCCGGGCCCGCCGGCGTGCCTCCGCCTGCCGCGCGGGATCCCCTGCGCGGCGGGCGGCCTCGCGCAGGGCGATCCCGAGCTCCAGGTGCGCCCCGTGCAGCAGGCCGGCGTGCTCGGCGCCCACGCGGCCCCCGTCCACGGCCTGGGCGGCCTTCTCGAGGAGGGCGGCCGCCTCGGCGAACCGCTCCTGGAGCCGGAGGCAGCGTCCGAGGTAGAAGGCGAAGACCGGGTTGGCGGGGTACTCCGCGTGGAGGCTCGCGAACAGCTTCTCGGCGTCGTCGGCGCGTCCGAACTCGAGGAGCGTGATCGCGCCGTTGGCGCGGGCGGCGACGTCTCGCCGAGCGTCGCCCAGGCGCCGGGCCACCTGCGACGCACGCTTGAACCGCCGTACCGCCTCGTCCACGTGGCCCGCGTCGGCGAGCCCGCCCCCCAGGGCCGTGAGCGCCCGGTAGAGGAGGACGTGGGCCGGGCGCGTGAGCCCGCGCGGCGAGACCGCGGCCATCCGGTCCAGGTTCTGCACCGCTTCGGCGGGCCGGCCGTCGAGGAGCAGCCAGATCATCGCCCGTGCGTAGTGGAGGTTCGGATCCCGCTCCCCGTACGGCGACCTCTGCGTGTAGCGTCCCAGCCAGAGGCGGGCCGCCGCGGCGTCCTCGGCGAACACGGCGGCCTGCACGCCGAGGAACGCCGCGTTCACATCCGCGGGCTTCTGCCGGTCGGCCTG
>JAUXCH010000057.1 GCA_030618975.1 Planctomycetia bacterium | reverse complement strand
CGCCCGCCTCCCGCACCGCCGGAATGCCGAGGATGCACCCGAGAAGACACGGGAGGAGGCAGGCGAGGCGCAGCACGCGGCGGAGCCTATCCCTCCCCCCGGCATTCCGTGGCCCGCCCGACCCCGCCCCCGATTTTTTCATTGCGTTCGTCTGACGTAAGGTTAGTCTCTTCGTCGTGTCGAACGCCGCCCCTCTCCCGCCCCTCCCGTCCTGCCTCCGGGGACGGCGTTCGCACCTTCTTCCTTCCTGCAGGACCGGCGGTCGCCGGCTTTGGCTTCGCGACCCTTCTCGCCGACCGGCGCCGCCGTCCTGTGGGGTTTCCGGCACGGCCACGCTCCGCCCCACCGCCTGACGGCCTCTGGAGATCCGCCCCATGAGACATCTCACACGCTTCGCCGTCGGCCCCAGGGCTCCCCTCCGGCGCCCTGCCGAGGAATCGCGCAGGGCCTTGGTGGCAGGTGCCGATCCTGTCCCCGCCGGGGAGCGCCTCGTCGGCTTCGCCGTCGTCGCCTTCCTCATCCTGGTCATGTTCGCGTGAGCCGCAGGATGGCCGCGCTCCGCCCCCACCACCCCACCCCGGGCAGGATGGCCGCGCTCCGCCCCCACCACCCCACCCCGGGCAGGGGGTCAAACGACGACCTGACGAACAAAGGGCAAAGGAATCGCGCAGACCGACCGATCCACCTGCTTGGGAGGGCGCCTGAGGACGCCGATCACGGGCAGGGACGCCACATGCGGGCAGGGTTGGCGGGCTGCGCGCCCGGATCCGAGGATCCGGTCCGCACACGATCAACCCCAAGGAGGAGACCCTAGGGATGAACTACACCCCGAAACAGCTCCAGATCATGAAGTTCATTCGGGACTACCGGAGGGAGAACGAGACCTCCCCCACGCTGGAGGAGATCGGCCACTCCCTCGGCGTGCACCGGGTGACCGTCCACCAGCACGTCGCCGCGCTGGTGAAGAAGGGCGCCATCCGGAAGCTACCGCAGCGCTCCCGCTCCATCGAGATCCTGGACAAGGACTACCTGCCGCAGCGGACGGTCAAGCTGCTCGGGCAGATCGCGGCCGGTCGCCCCATCGAAGCCGTCGAGGATCCCGAGCCCTTCACCCTCGAGGAGCTCCTCCCCATCGAACCCGGGGATGGCGTGTACATGCTCCGCGTCGTCGGCGACTCCATGATCGACGACCACATCACGGACGGGGACCTCGTCCTCGTCGAGAAGGCCGCCACGGCGCACGACGGCGAGATCGTCGTCGCCGTCGTCGAGGGGGAGGCCACGCTCAAGCGGGTCTACCACGAGTCCGGCGGTATCTACCGCCTCCAGCCTGCCAACGAGCGCATGGAACCCATCTTCGTGAGGCCTCCCGATCGTCTGGAGATCCGAGGCGTCGTTCGCGGCGTGCTGAGAAGGTACTGAGAGGGTCAGCGCAGGCGCACGTTGACCACGTAGCGTCGGCCGCTTCGTAGGAAGACCACCGGCACGGTCGTGCCAGCGGTGCGCGCCCATACCGCCCGCTGTAGGTCGGCCACGCGCGGGACGGCGACGCCGGCCACCTCGAGGATCAGGTCTCCCACCTCGAGCCCTGCTTCCCGCCCCGGCGCGTTCGGCAGGAACCGGGTCACGACCAGTCCCGCCGTCCTCGAGGCCCTGGCGCCCTGTTCCCGTACGACCACGCCGAGCGACGGGCGCGCGGCCGGCGCGCCGCCTTGCAGTCGGCGTACCGAGTCGAGCACCGCCCCGATGGGAACCGCCAGCCCGACCCCTTGGCTCCGTCCCGTGCGCGACAGGATCGCCGTCATCATCCCGACGACCTCACCCGAGGCGTTGATCAACGGACCGCCCGAGTTCCCCACGTTGGACGCCGCATCCGTCTGGATGAAGTCCTCGTATCCCTTCAGGCGCGTGCCCACACCGGCGCGGCCGAGGCCGCTCACGATCCCCACCGAGAACGAGCGCGGTAGGTGGAAGGGGCTTCCGGCGGCGAGGACCCACTCTCCCTTGCGGAGGCTGCGGGCGTCCCCGAGCGCGAGCGGCCTCAGACCCGACAGGTCCACCTTGAGAAGCGCCACGTCCGTCGCGTCGTCCAGACCCAGGACCCGGGCCTCCTTCGCCGCGTGACCCTCCAGCTGCACGAACACGCGCTTCGCACCCTGGAGGATGTGACGGCTCGTGATCACGAGGCCGTCGGACGAGTAGACGAATCCCGCGCCCACCGCGTCGTCGCGCGACCGTGGCGCCTGCTCGCCACCCCTGAGGGTCGTGACGTGCGCGACGCTCCCCTCGGCGCGTGCCACGACCGCCGAAAAGTCCACCGGCCCGGGGGCGCCGCGCGCCCCGTCGAGCGCGAGGAGATGCGCGGCTACGACTCCGAGGAGGAACGCCCCTCCCACCGGAAACACGCGGGAACCGTACCGTCCTGTCATCCTCGTCTCCTCGCGGACGCCACGCGAACCGCCGGTCACCCCTGCCGTCCCCTGGGAGCGGGCGCCTCGTCCTTCTCGGACTCGTACTGCTCCAACTTCCGATAGAGCGTGCGCAGCCCGATGCCGAGGATGCGGGCGGCGGCCGTCTTGTTCCCGTCGGTGCGTTGCAGGGTGTCGAGGATGATCGTGCGCTCCGCCTCGGGAAGCGACGTTCCCGCGGGGATGCGGATCTCGGCGACGTCCGGAAGATCCTCGACCCGCTGGCGTCCCCCGACTTCCACCGGCAGCACGTCCACGGTGACGGTGTCCCCGTCGGCGAGCACCACCGCCGCCTCGATGACGTTTTCCAGCTCCCGCACGTTGCCCGGCCAGTCGTACTCCACGAGGACGGCCAGCGCGTCCTCCTCGATGTCGTGAACCGCGCGATCGTATCGATCGGCGTACATCCGGCGGAAGTGGCGGGCCAGCGCCGGGATGTCGCCCCGCCGTTCCCTCAGCGGCGGCATGCGCACGGTCACCACCTTGAGGCGGAAGTAGAAGTCCTCGCGGAAGGTGCCCTTGCGGACCCGCGCCTCCAGATCGGCGTTCGTCGCGGCGACGAGGCGTGCGTCCACCGGTCGCGAGGCCGACTCGCCGACCCGCTCGATCTCGCGGTTCTGGAGCACGCGCAGCAGCTTGACCTGCGTGTGGACCGGGATCTCGCCCACCTCGTCGAGGAAGAGCGTCCCGCCGCTCGCCGCCTCGAAGCGGCCGGCCCGGTCCTTCACCGCCCCGGTGAACGACCCCTTCACGTGCCCGAAGAGCTCGCTCTCGAGCAGGCCCTCGGGCAGCGCGGCGCAGTTCACCTTCACGAACGGCCCCTCGGCGCGCGGGCTGGCCCGGTGCACCGTCTCGGCGACCAGCTCCTTGCCCGTGCCGCTCTCCCCGAAGATCAGGATCGTCGCGTTCGTGGAGGCCGCCTTGCCCACCCGGCGGAAGACCTCGCGAACCGACGGCGAGTCGCCGATGAACCCCGGCGGCACGCCGTCGCGCGCGAGCTGCTCGCGGAAGGCGGCGCTCGCGGGAGCCTGCGCCCGGGCACGCAGGGCGGACGCGACGAGGTTGCGCAGGCGGGCCAGGTCGAGCGGCTTCTCCAGGAAGTCGTGCGCGCCGTCCCGCATCGCGCGCACGGCTTTCTCGACGCTGCCGTACGCAGTCATCACGATCACGGGCACGCCGGGGTGGTTGCGGGTCACGCGTCCCAGCAGATCGAGGCCGTCCTCCTCGCCCGGCAGGACGACGTCGGTCAGGACGAGGTCCACCGACTCGCGGTCCAGCACCCGCCGGGCCTCGGAAACGTCCTCCGCCAGCCGCACCTCGTGCTGCACGGAGAAGACCTCGCCCAGCGCTTCGCGAGCGTTCTTCTCGTCCTCGACGATCAGGATGCGTGCCACCTAACCTCCTGCCTCGCGTACGTCCTGCCCCTCGCGAATCGGCAGATGCACCACGACGCGCGTACCGCCACCCGGTCGCTCCAGGACCTCCAGCTCTCCTCCGTGGCTCTCGATCGCGCGGCGCGCCAACGGAAGGCCGAGGCCCGTGCCACCGCGCTTGCTCGTCCAGAACAGCTCGAACACGCGCGCGCGATCTTCGGGCTTGATGCCTGGACCGTCGTCCTCGATGACGACCACGGTGCTGTGCGGGTCGTCGCGCGACGTCGACCAGACGTTGCCGTTCTCCCCTGCTGCGTCGATCGCATTCTCCAGCAGGTTCTGGAGCGCGCGCTCGATACGCGTGCGCTCCAGGGGGAGGACGCGCTCTGAACCGGGCATGGCGTGGATGTGCACGCCCAGCTTCCGCGCCGCCGGCTGCATGCGACTCACGGCATCGGCGATGATGTCGTCGATGCGCTCGCCCTCGCACACGGGCGCGCCTCCGCGGCTCACCTCGAGCAGGTTCTGGATGAGCGACTCCATGCGGCCGGCCTCGGCGATCATGGCATCGGCCTTGCGCAGCAGGTCGTCCCGGCTGGCGTGCGGGTCCGCGAGACGCTCGCGCAGGAGCTGCAGGTTCAACGAGAGCGCGTTCAGCGGATTTCGGATCTCGTGGGCGATGCCGGCGCCCAGCGCCGTGACAGCTGCGCTTCGGGCCTCCAGGCGGCGCCGCTCCTCCTCGCGCGTGCCTCGCGTGATGTCCTCGAAGCAGAGCACGGCACCCAGGACGACGCCCCGCACCCCGAGCATCGGGGCGACCGTCGCACGCACGACGCGCCGACCCAGCGGGTGCCGGGGAAAGGTACGCGCGGGGCCCCCGAGAAGAACGTCCCCGACCGTGTCCCCCCAGTCGACGTTCGGATCGTCGAGGAGCCAGGGCACGGCCTCGAGCAGCGGGCGTCCCAAGGCCTGCGAACGGGGACCCGCGACGACCGCCAGCGCGGCATTCCAGACGACGACGCGCCCCTGTGCATCGGTGGCCGCTACCTCCAGGGGCAGGGCTTCGGCGAGTGCCTCGAGGCGGACGGCGTAGTCCTGCTCGGGCATCAGGCGGAGGAGGACCTCCGAGAAGTAGAGGAAGCGACCGGGCACGGCCGGGATCCTACCCCGCGCCGCCGCGTTCCCCCTCCGCAGCCCGCACGCGCCCTTCGACGGACCACCACTCGCGCCACCGCCCCGTCGCCCGCCGGCGCGCCTGCAGGTGCGCGCCGGCGTCGAAACCGAAGAACTGGTTCGTCAGGCGCCGCAGCGACGACGCCGAGGCCGCGCGGACGGACGCATCGCGGTCGTCCAGGCACGGGATCAGGTGCGGCACGGCGCTCCACCGCCCGCGGCGCCCGAGCTCGTCCGCCGTCTCACGGCGCACGACGGGCCAAGGCGCGTCGAGGTACCGGGCCAGACCGGCGAAGTCGATCTCCGAGAGGATCGTGCGCAGGACGGGCGCCGTCGTACCGACCTCCTGGGCCCCGAGCGCGCGCACCGTCCCCTCGCCTGCGGCTCCGAGCGCCGGCAGGGCGCGCTCCCCGGCGGAGACCAGCCGCTCGGCGGCGTGCGAGCGCTCGACGAAGTCCGCGCTCTTCAAGAGCTCGACGTCGCGCGCGAACACGTCGGCCACGGGGATCGGCGCGGTGCTCTCGGGTGCCGAAAGCACCTGCGCCGGTCGACTCCGGCAACCGGTCGCAAACGCGAACGCGAACCCAAGCGCGAACGCGACCAGGACGAGCCTCGGCGTGCGAGCGGCGGAGGATGTGGGATCGAGACGACGCATCGTGTAGGGGATCTGCCTCAGGAACGGCGCAACTCTACGAGATCGGAGCACACCGCGCGTCCCTGGAGCAACTCTCCTTGAAGGAGTTCGTCCAGGGCCGCCTATCATCGTACGAAGCCATGCTGGACGATTCGACGTATCCCAAGTCCGCACGCCTGCGCCGGAAGGCGGAGTTCACCCGGGTCTTCTCCCAGGGCGACGTGTTCCCCGGCCGCCAGGCCCTGGTGCGTCGGGCCCCCAACTGCCTGGGGCACGCGCGGTTGGGGCTGTCCGTCCCGCGGCGTTACGGCAAGGCCGTCCGGCGGAACACGTTTCGGCGCCTCGCGCGCGAGGCCTTTCGTGCCGTAAAGAACCGCCTCGGCGCTCACGAGTACGTCCTGTCACCGCGGCGTCACCTCGAGACGCCGACACTCGCGGGACTCACGGAGGACCTGCTTCGCACGCTCGTAGCCGCACCCGCCCCGCGCCGCGACCGCGGAGGTCGGCCGAGGGGCACGTGATGCGCTGGGCCCTCCTGAAGATGATCCGCGGCTACCAGCTGTTCCTCTCGCCCTGGCTTCCGGTGGCGTGTCGGTACCGGCCTACGTGCTCGCAGTATGCGACCGAGGCGCTCCGCCGCTACGGGGCGCTCAAGGGCACGCGTCTCGCCGTCGGAAGGCTGCTGCGGTGTCATCCGTGGGGCGGGCAGGGAGACGATCCCGTACCCTGAGGCGAACGGTCGCCGGCCTACTGCCGGTCCCGCGCCTCGGGATCGACCTCCGTCCGAAGGTCGAACTTCGACCGCAGCCAGGGGAAGTCGTTGAAAAAGTGGAGCAGGCCCCGCTGGAAGTTCCCGGTCACCCGGCCTCCACCGCCCACGGCTCCGAGCCGCCGACCGCCCTTGGGACCGCCCAGGATCTCGACGGAGAGGTAGTCCGCGTACGCGCGCGGCGAAAAGGCCTCCCGTGGCGGGACGCTCACGCTCTTCAGGCGGACGAGGAACACGCTGTCGCTGCCGTCGGTCAGGTCGTCGCGGAGCAGGGTCCTCGCGAGGTCGCCCACCTCGAGCTGCCTGTCGCTCCTGGGTCCGGGGCGGAGCGCATCGTAGCCGGTCGCCCGCACGAAGTCGCGGAGGTGGATCCGGACCTTCTCGGCCTCGTCCACGTCCTCGTCCGCTTCTTCCGCGCTCGGCGGCCGGGCACCGACGAACACGCCGGTGGTCTCGTGCACCGGCTGCACGCCACGCGACGTCTTCCAGGCCTCGACGGTCTTCGTCCAGATCGCGTCGCGGTCCAGGGCCGCAGGCGCTGCCTCGCCTTCGGTCGGCTCGGCGACGGCCTCCTGCTCGGCCTCCTCCACCTGCGCGCGGAGGGCCTCCAGCGCCTTCGAGGCCAGGTCCAGGCGCTTCGCTTCGACGAAGCGGTCGAAGATCAGGTCGCGGATCTCCTCGAGGGGCCGGTCGTGACGCGGGTGGTCCGCGACGAGGCGCAGGATCGCCTTCGTGTGGCTGTCGTTCAGCATGGTCGGAATGCCCGCGTAGACCCCGTCGTCCTCCATGCCTTGCAGGGTCAGCGTCAGGTTGATGTCGCCGATGTGCTCCAGGGTCTCGATGTCGGCGCGCGCGAGGGGCTCCGCGGTGCGGAAGAGCCCGACCCAGCCGACCGCGCCCTCCTTCGGCAGGAAGTCCACGAGCTCGGTGTCGAGCAGGCCCTGGAAGGTGATCTCCGCGGGGCGCTCGCCCGGATCCTCGCCCTCGCCCTCGTCGAAACCCTTCTTCTTCTCCTCCCAGGCCTGCACGGCCTCGCGGCTGTCCCGGGCACGCGTGAGGAGATCGTTCAGCAGGCTCTCGAGGAACATCTCGCGGAGGAGGATCGGACGCCAGCCCTGCTCCACGTACGCCTCGCGATCCGAATCGTCCACGCCCAGGAACCCCTCCGGGACCTCGCCGAACACCGTCGAAGCGGGAACGAGCGTCGCGGAGTGGTCGGGCGCCACGGTCTGCGCGTAGGCCGCACCGTGCCCGGACTCGGGGTCCGCAGGGTCTTCGGCCATGTAGTAGGAGTACTCGTGGAGCTGGCGCCAGCGGTTGAACGCCTCCTGCTCGTCGGGCCGGTGCTGGGGATACGTCTCCAGGAGCCAGCCGAGCGCCTCGTCGGGAACCAGGGGCAGGTGCACGTAGACGGCCTCGAACTCCTTCTTCTCCGGCACCTCGAACTCGATCCTGACCTCGGGTTGCGTGTAGAAGCGCGCGACCTCGGCGTGGTTGCCGGTGTCGAGATCGTCGTCGGTGCCGAACACTCCGTCCTCGCCGGCGCTCGAGACCGTCCACTGCCAGGTCAAGGCGTGGGCGAGGTCGATGCGGAGGGGGCGATCCCAGACGTCCTGGTCCTCGTCGAGCAGGTACGCGACGAACGCGGGACCGGCAGGGACCTGCACGGTCTCCTGGGTGATCATGGTCGAGACGTCGTCGTCCGTCCCGGCCTCGCCGTCGGGTCCCATCGCGGAGAGGACCGGGACCTCGCCCGTCGTGTCGTAGACGAGGGGGGCGTCCCATGCGTCCATTGCGGTCCCGGTCAGCGGGGCGAGCGCGCCCTCGGCAGGCGGCTCCCGCATCGCCTGGAGACTCTCGGGCCAGGCATCGGTGGCCTCGCGCCAACGGAGGAGCGCGGCCCCCGCCTCGCGCAGCGCGGCGCGCGTCTCGAGCTGGGCGACGGTCTCGGGGGTGACGTCGTCGGAGCTGTCGAACGCCTCGTCGGGGCCCGCGCTCCTCAGGTCGTAGCCGTCCTCGGTCTTCGTGTAGCGGATGTCGTTCCCCCACTCGTCCTGCCGCCCGGCGCCTGCCAGCTCGTCGAGGCTCTCGGGGGCCGAACCGTCGTGCGCCGCGAGCCAGCCCTGCACGCGGGCCTCGACGATCTCGAGGTTGCGCGCAGTCCGGGAGACCTGGTCGAGCAGGCTCACCTGGGCGCCGATGCGGTCCCGGGTGCGCTCCTGTCGGAGGGTCTGCAGGTTGAAGTCGGAGCCCTGGAGGGCCACGTACTCGAGATCGACGCGCTCGAGCAGGTTCTTCCAGATCTCGTAGGCCTGTTCGTACGAGACCTCGAAGCGCTGGGTCTCGATGAGCGGACGGATGAATGCGTCCTTCACGACGACTTCGCGCACGATCTGCTCGAAGTCCTTCGCCGACCTCCGGTAGTGCTCGCGAATGAAGCGGTCGTACGTCGCGTCGTTGAAGGCCATCCCGTGCATGAAGCCCTCGACCGCCTGCTGGACCGCCGCCTTCAGCTGGTACTCCTCGCCGCACTCGTAGCCCGCGGCACGCGCGGCTTCCGTGGGTAGCACGTGCGACCACGTGGCACTCAACCAGTTGTCGTCGTGAGCAACCTGTAGGAGGATGGGTCCGTAGCGGAGCGAAGGGACGCGAACCGTGTGGCGGTAGGGGTCGAGACGGTTCCGCCAGTTCAGGAACTCGTTGTTGTCGAGGCCCGTGCTCTTCGAGGGCGTGAGCAGGAACTCGCCCCCGTGGTCGGCCGTCCCCGTGCGCCGCTTGTCCTGGCAGGAAACAGCGCCGCCCACCGAGAAGGTGAGCAGGAGGAGGACCACGAGGCCCAGCAGGAAATGACGCTCGTACTTCTTGAAGGTCTTGGAGAGACGGCCCATCGGGGACTCCGGGACGGAATCGGCAGTGAAGTCCCCCACCATACCGGGCACCTCGACCTCGACCACGGAATGGGGGCGGCGTCGGATTACGCCCAGGGGGGAACGGGCAGGTACCCTGGCGCGCCATGCCGAAGCCGCCCGAGGATCGAGAGGATGCCGTGGAGCCCGCCGAGGGCCCGGCCGAGACGCCCAGGGGCCGCCGCCGGCGGGAGCTCACCCCCGTTCCGCCGGACCGGCTCGCGGGCGCCATCGAGGCGTTGCTGCTGGCCTCCGGCGACGTCTTGACCGTGGAGCGTCTCCGCGACCTGCTGGGTCTGACGTCCGTGATCCACGTTCGCGAGGCGCTGAACGGGATCGCCCGGCGCTGGGCCGAGGCCGGGATGGCGGTCGAGCTCCAGGAGGTCGCCGGCGGCGTCCGGGTCACCACCCGGCCCGAGTACGCCGAGTACGTGCGGCGCCTCTCCCGCAGGCCGGAGGTGGACAAGCTCAGTCCCAGCCTCATGGAGGCCCTCTCCATCGTGGCGTATCGGCAACCCGTGCCGCGCATCGAGGTGGAACGGATCCGCGGCGTCCAGTGCGGCGAGGGGCTCAGAAATCTGCTGGAACGGCGGCTGATCAAGGTCGTCGGTCGCAGCGACCAACCCGGGCGTCCCCTGCTGTACGGCACGACGCGCCGCTTCCTCGAGGTCTTCGGCCTGCAGAGCCTCGAGGACCTGCCGCAGAAGGGCGACCTCCAGCGGCTCTAGACGCTACCCCCCCAGGGACGGCAAGATCACGGGGCGGCCGTCCGGGTCGAAGACGCGGGTACGGAAGTCGCGGCGCATCCGCGCGCGCCACCGCTCGAACTCGGCGCGCTGGATCCTCGTCTCCTGCAGGTCCTTGTCGAGACGCGCCAGGATCTCGGCGCGCGTGCCCGTCCAGGGGCCGATGCGCTCGATCACCTTGTAGAGGTGGAACTGCGCCCGCCCCCCGATCGTGACGGCCAGGGGACCGATCAGGTCGCCGGCCCGCGCGGCGAAGAGAGCCGCCTCCACGGCGGGCAGGGTCAGGTCGCCCCGGGCCACGGCCGGCAGGTCGCCACCGCTCTGGGATGTCGGATCCACAGACTCCTTGAGGGCCGTGAGGCTGAAGTCGGCGCCGGACTCGAGCCGTTTCCGGATCCGTGCGGCGCGGGCCTGCTCCTCCACGACGATCACCCGCGCCTTCACACGGTCGCGCCGCCGGGTGTCGAGACGCACCACGCGCATGAGCAGGAGCTGCATGCGGACGCGTGGCCGGAGCACGTCGCGCTTCCAGGTCTCGAAGTCCACGCCGTAGCCCCGGCGCACCTCGTCCTCGAGGCTCACCTCCTCGCCGTAGACCTCGGCCAGTTGGGCCCGGCGAGCGGCGACCTCGGTGTCGAACGCCTTCTCGAGGACGCCCGGGCGGAGACGGAGACCGAGGCGCTGCGCCTCGTGACGCACGATCCGCTCGTCGAGCAGCGCCTGCAGCGTCCGCACCCAGCTGTCGCGGTACCGCGTGTAGAGGAAGGAGGTGAGATCCTCGGGGGTCACGGCCTCCGAACCCACGGTGGCCACGACCTGCGTGCCGCCCTCCCCACCGGCGGGCGTCAGACCGACGGTCGCGCCGGCCGCAAACGCCAGGGTCACGAACGCGAGCGTGCAGAGACTGCGCATGGCGTCCCCCCCCCTGTGACCCCGCGCGGCCCGGCTGCCCGGACTACTTGCGAAGCACCTTGTTCCAGTAGCTCCTGGCCTTCTTCCACTGCGACGGGGGGCCGTTGAACGCGTCGTAGATCACGATCTCGGTGTCGCCCTTGTGCCGGTCGAAGTAGGTGATCAGCAGCTTGTGAGCGAAGTTGCGCGTGTGCTCGTCCCTGCAGGTGAGCAGCTTCGTGACCTTGTTCCGGGACCACTCGGCCCGGGGCTTGCGCTTCCCGCGCTCTCCCAGGAGCAGGAGGTCGGGATCGTAGAGCATGGCTTCCTTGCCGGTGAGCGCGTCGAAGGCGTCCTGGCGGAGGTCCGGCGGCGCGTCCGCGTCCTCGATGATGTCGAGCAGGTCCTCGGCCTCGACCTCGCGGCGCCGGTTGCGGAAGTCCTCGATGGCGTAGGCGCTGTACTTGTCGATCAACTTGAAGCGACGGTCGCGGCCGGCCTGGGTCAGGAGACGCTCCACCCGCTCGGTGGCCTTCGTCAGCCCTTCGTCCAGCTCGCCGAGGGTCGTGGGTCCCGTGGGCCGCCCCACCGGCGGATCCCCGGCCACGGCGAGCAGTCCCCCCACGAGGAGGAAGAACAGGGCAGGGACGATGGATCGCGGCGTCTTCACGGCGGGCCTCGGGCGTAGACCCTCAGGGTACGGCAGGAGGCGGCGAAGCGGCACTTCGCCGCCACCGCCTCCCCGGAAGCGGACCGGCCCCCCCCGAGGGTGCGGCCGGCTATCGGTACTTGACGATCACGTCCTGCTGGGCGCCCCCGCAGCGGGTGCAGAGGTAGCTCATCGTGTCGCCGGTCTGGAGCGTCTTGGTCAGCAGGCCGACGCCGTGGCACATGGGGCAGGGACGGTACCCGCGCTCGCCCAGCTCGAACAGCTCGCTGCGCTCGACGACGTAGGCGAGGGCCCACTGACCGCGCTCGCGGATCGCAGCCCCCGCCCACCACTGATCGCGTGTGGGCGGCTTGGGGATGTCGACCTGGCCGCCGCCGCCACCGCGTCCTCCGCGGCCGCGCCGGCGCTTCGGCGGCTTGATCTTCGGCGGGTCGACGATGAAGGTGCCGCCGCCGTACGTCACGCGCTTCCACTGCTTCTTCGGGCGCCCCTCCCAGAAGCTCTTCGCCTCCTCGGGCGTCACGTCGTCGAGCCTGCCCATCGCCTTCTCGGCGAGGATCCTGAAGGCCTCGTCGGGCAGCTCGCGCCGCGTCCAGCCGGTCACGTCGGTGACCGCGATGTCCTTCTCGCGCACCTTGTCCCCGATGAGGTCCTTCAGGATCTTCACGAAGCGCCGCTTGGCGGTGAGCTGGAGTTGCGTGGTGCGCCGCTCGTTGAACTCCGCGCGCAGGTCGTCGACCCTGCCCTTCACGGCCTCGCTGGCCTCGGGGTGCTTCTCCGCGAAGCCGTCCAAGATGCTGCGGGTCTTCCGGAAGAGATTCATGCGCAGCT
>JAUXCH010000910.1 GCA_030618975.1 Planctomycetia bacterium | reverse complement strand
TCTCCGTTCTCCCGGCCCAGGACGATGCCCATGAAGCCGCCGACCGCACTCGAGGACACCACGATTCGCTACGTGCTCGCGCACGCCCACGAGACGAACGGGTGGCTCGACCTCACCCGCATCTGCAGCCAGACCGCGCGCATGCTGCCGGACGTTCGCCGGGCGGTGGCGCGCCTCGCCAGGCGCGGCCAGTTGCAGGTCGACGAGAGCGCCGCCCATTCCGAGCGCTGGATCCGGTTCCTCGTGCCCGGGCTGGAGAGCGATCCGGAAGCCGTGCCGCCGCGCATCCCCGCGCCCTGATGAGGGCGACGGCGTCCGGGGGGCGGCTCCCGTCCCGCGCGGTTCCCGTCCTGCTCGCCCTGCTCCTCCTCGGCGCAGGGCCGGTCCTCGCGACGCCGCTCGACGATGCAAAGGACGCGGCCGCCGAGGGGCGCTGGAGCGAGGCCGCGGACCTGTACGCGCTCGTCGTGGAGGCGGATCCCGGGGCACGGGATGCGCTGCTCGGCCTCGCGCAGGCGGTCGTCGAGGCGAAGCGGTGGGACCTCTTCGCAGTGGTCGAAACGCCGCTGCAGGCCTTCTACGAGGGCCATCGCGAAGATCCTCAGGTGCGTCTTGCGCTGGCGACCCTCTTCGAGGCTCGCGCCTCGGCGGTGACCCAGCCCCTCCAGGAGCAGGCGCTCCTCGCGCGCGCGAAGGCGCACTACGCCGGACTGACGGAGACCGACCCCGAGCTCGAAGCTGCCGCGGTGGGGCTCGCGCGCGTCCTGCACGCCTCGGGCGAGTGCACGCAGGCGGTCGGAGCCCTCGACCGGTACGTGAACCTCCGCCCCAAGCGCGCGGCCCGGGCGCTCTACTGGAAGGGTCGCATCCTCTACGAGGTCGGAAAAGCCCGGCACCTGAAGGACGGCGGCGGCTACCCCCTCTCGCAGCAGGTGCGCCGCCTCTACGCCCGGAGCCAGGGCGCGTGCCTGTCGAGCGCCGCCGCGGATCCGACGTCGTTCGACAACTGGATGCACGTGGCCTGGTCCTCGACGGTGCTGAGCGACCGCGAGACGGCCCACCAGGCGTACGAGAAGGCGTACGCGCTCGATCCCCAGAGCCCCAAGCCCCTGAAGGGCATCATCTCGCTGCTCGCGCACGACCCCGAGGCGCAGCAGCAGGCGCAGGAGCGACTCGCGCGGCTCGACCCCGAGGAGCGCCACACCCGCCTGCTGGCGGGCTACGACCTGCTGCGCCAGGAGGCGTGGCTCGACCTGCGTGCATTCGCCGAGGCCTACATCCGCGACTACGGGGAGGACGCCGACGCGGTCTACTGGCTCGGGCAGGTCGCGGAGGCGGCCGAGCAGGAAGAGCAGGCCGTCGCGCGGTACTGGCGCGCGATCGAGTTGGACGGCTCGCACCTCAGGGCCGCGGAAGAACTCGACGCCCGGCTCCGGGGGACCGCGCTGGCCCGCGCGAAGAAGAGCCTCGAGGACGCGCGCGCCCTGTACGCCGACTACCGGCGCCTCCTCGACCTGGCGACGGGGAGCCCGTACGCACGCAACAACTGCGCGTTCGCCATGCGGGAGGGATGGAAGGCGCACGACGTGGACCCGGCGTGGAGGGAAATCCTCCTCCTGTCCGCGCGGACGTACGAGGAGGCGTCGCGCGTGATCGGACCGTGGCGCGACGAGAAGGAGGCGGCGCTGCCGTGGGGCCTGCGCTACGGCTACGCGCAGATCGTGAACGACACGGCCGTGGTGTTTCACCTCTTCGCGCCGACGAAGGACTACGAGCGCGCGGAGCGCTACTACCTGCGCGCGCTGCGCTACGTCGACTGGGGCTACCTCGACGCGTGGACGTACCTGAGGAAGATCTACGAGGAGCGGGGGCGCTGGCAGGACCTCCACGACCTGGCGCTGCGCTGCGCCGAGGGCCTCGCGAGCGAGGCCGGGGCGCCCCTGGAAGCCCCACGCGAGGCCGCCGCGAAGGTCGCCGCGGACCTGGTGGCGGACGGCCGGGCCACGAGCCCCGAGGACTGATTCCCCTCGGAGGGTGCCAGGCCCCGATACCGCACGGCGTCAGGCACCGCACGAGCCGCTACACCCTCGTAC
>JAUXCH010000298.1 GCA_030618975.1 Planctomycetia bacterium | reverse complement strand
GCCTCCTGGCGATCCTCATCCCGCTGGCCGTGGGCTGCTTCCTCGGGCCCAGCGCCCTCGGCGGGCTGCTCGCGGGCTCCCTCGTGGCCGGCGTGCCGCTGGCGATCATGCTCGCCAATGCGGGCGGCGCCTGGGACAACGCGAAGAAGCACGTCGAGAAGACGGGCGGCAAGGGCACCGAAAGGCACAAGCACACCGTCGTCGGGGACACGGTCGGCGATCCCTTCAAGGACACCTCCGGCCCCTCGATCAACATCCTGCTGAAGCTGATGGCGATCATCTCGCTGGTCTTCGCGCCGTTGATCGTCAAGGTCTTCCAGGCGATGCCCTGGCACGAGACCTTCGGTTTCTAGGCAGGAGGCGACAGGCACGTAGGTGGCAGGCAGCGACCGGCGTCAGTTCCTGCTGCTCGCCCTGGGCGTGGCGGTCGGGGGCGGCGCCGGCGTGCTCGCGCGCCGGGCCGGGATCGAGACGTCCGCGCCCGGGCGGCCGCGGCCGCCCGGCGCCGGAGCGCAGGGCGACTTCCTCGCGGCCTGCATCCGGTGCGGGCAGTGCGTGGAGGCCTGCCCCTGGTCCACCCTCCACCTGACCGGCCTCGGCGACGGGGTGGGCGCCGGCACGCCGACCTTCGACGCGCGCCGGGTGCCCTGCTGGCTGTGCGAGGGGTACGACGCTCCGCTGTGCATCGAGGCCTGTCCGACCCACGCCCTGAGGCCCCTGGCGGATCTCCGCGAGGCGCGCATGGGGACGGCCGTCCTCGACGAGGCGACCTGCCTGGCCTTCCTCGGCACCGTGTGCCGCGCGTGCTGGCACGCGTGTCCGTACCCGAACGAGGCGATCGTCTTCGACGAGATGCTGAGGCCCGTCGTCGTGCCCGAGGTCTGCATCGGATGCGGACTCTGCGAGCACGCCTGTCCCACCGAGGGGGCCTCCGCGATCGTCATCCGGCCCCACGAGGCGTCGTGAAGAAGCGGCCCGCCCTCTGGACGACCGCCCACCGGCTCGTCGCGCTGGGCTTCCTCACCCTGCTCGTGCTGGCGAGCACGGGCGCGATCGGGTGGCTGAGCGGATCCACCTCGGCCACCCGGCTGTTCGGCCTCGTCCCCTTCGTGGACCCCCTCGCCGCGCTCGAAGCGGCGCTCGCCGCGCGCGAGGTCACTCCGACGATGCTCGTGGGCGCGGGCCTGCTCGTCTTCCTGGCCCTGCTGCTGGGGCCGGTCTTCTGCGGTTGGCTCTGTCCCCTGGGACTCGCTCTCGACCTGAACCACGGCCTCAGGACGTGGGTGCTGCGCCGCCTGAGGCCGCGGCGGGCCGAGCGGCCGGCGCGCACGCCGATCCCCGTCGGGGTCCGCATCCTGCTGCTGGGCGTGGTGGCCGGTGCCGCGTTCGCGGCGCGCCTGCCCCTCTTCCAGGTCGTCTCGCCCATCAACCTCCTCGTTCGGAGCCTCCTCTTCGCGGCGGGGCTCGGCCTGGTGCTCCCCCTCGCCCTCCTCGTCCTGGAGTGGATCTGGCCGCGCGCCTGGTGCCGCTCGCTCTGCCCCCTCGGTGCGCTCTACGCGCTGCTGGGGCGGTGGGCCCCCTTCCGGGTCCGGATCGATCCCGTCGAGGCGGGTCGCTTGCCCTGCCGCCGGTGCACGATCCGCTGCCCGATGGGGATCCGGGTCATGGAGGACTGGACCCTGGCCGGCCGGCGCTCGGTCGACGACGAGGCCTGCACGCGGTGCGGCACGTGCCTCGATGCCTGTCCCCGCGGCGTCCTCTCGCTGGGCGTGCGCGATCTCCCCCTTCCGGAGGACGAGGCGGAGCCGTAGGATTCCCCCCTCTTCCCGGGGAGGATCCATGGCGACGTTGGGCGTCTACGTCCGCATCGACCCCGAGCAACTCGAGGCCGTCCGGCGGGCTCTCGACGCCCTCTCCGGGGTGACGACCTTCGATCTGGACGAGGCGGGCCAGCTCGGCGTGATCCTCGAGGCCGACGACCTCGAGGCCGCGCACGCGGCGCTGACCGGTCCCGTGCACCGGGTGCCCGGAGTGCTGGCGGCCTGGCCCGTCTATGCCCACTTCGGCGACGACGAGGAAGAGCAAGAAGAGCCGGGCCCCCCGTTTGCGAAGGGACCCGACACCCTGCCCCAGGGAGAGGAGCATGAGCATGCCGACGAGCCCGAGCCCGACCCGTCGTGACTTCATTCGAGCGGCGGCCGCCGCGGGCGTGGCCGTGGCCGCCGGCGGGCCGCTGGCCGCCCTTGCGAGCGAGCCCACGAAGGGGGCTTCCCCCGTCACCTGGGTCAAGAGCGTGTGCCGCTTCTGCGGCACGGGCTGCGGGGTGATCCTCGGCGTGACCGACGGACGCCTGGTCGCGCTCCGTGGTGACCCCGAGCACCCGACCACCAAGGGCCTCGTCTGCGCCAAGGCGCTCTTCCTGCCGAAGATCGTGCGTTCGAAGAACCGTCTGAAGAAGCCGATGGTGCGGAAGGACGGCAGGCTGGTGCCGATCGGCTGGGACGAGGCGATGGACCTCGTGGCCGACCGCTTCGCCTCGGCCATCCAGGAGCACGGCCCGAACAGCGTGGCGTACTACGGCTCCGGCCAGGCGATGAGCGAGGAGAGCTACCTGGCGAACCGCCTGTTCAAGGGCGGCATCGGGACGAACAACGTCGAGGGCAACCCGCGCCTCTGCATGGCGAGCGCCGTCGGAGGGTACGTCTCCACCTTCGGCAAGGACGAGCCCATGGGCTCGTACGACGACATCGACCACGCGAAGACGTTCTTCCTCGTCGGGTCCAACACCGCCGAGTGCCACCCGGTGATCTTCTCCCGGATCCTGTCCGCGCGGGCCAAGGGCGAGGACGTGAAGGTGATCGTCCTCGATCCGCGCAAGAGCCCCGTGATCGGGGTGGCCGACCTGCACCTCGACCCGATCCCGGGCTACGACCTCACGGTGCTCCACGCCATGGCCTACGTTCTCCTGAAGGAGGGGAAGCACGACAAGGCCTTCATCGAGAAGAACGTCCAGTTCAAGGCCGTGAAGGACGGCAAGCCGGTCGGCGTCTCCTTCGACGACTACCTCGCGTTCCTCGAGGAGCATCACACGCCCGAGAAGGCGGAAGCCGTCTCCGGCGTGCCGGCCGCGAAGATCCGCGAGGCCGCGATGCTCTTCGCCCAGGGGCCCACGACGTCCTTCTGGACCATGGGCCTCAACCAGCGCACGCGTGGGGTGTGGGCCAACAACCTCATGCACAACCTGCACCTGATCACCGCCAACATCGGGAAACCGGGTGCGACGCCCTTCTCCCTGACGGGGCAGCCGAACGCCTGCGGCGGCGTGCGCGACACGGGCACTCTCTGTCACATCCTGCCCTACGGGCGGGTGGTCAAGAAGGAGGCGCACCGGCAGCAGATCGAGAAGCTGTGGGGCTCGAAGCCCGGCACGATCCAGCCCAAGCCGGGGCTCGACACCATCGAGATGTTCAAGGCGCTGGGCCGGGACGAAGTCAAGGCGATGCTCGTCCTGACGACGAACCCGGCCCACACGCTCCCCAACTCCACGCCCTACAAGGACGCGATCGGGAAGGCCCGCCCCGACAAGCCGTTCGTGGTGGTCCTCGACGCCTATCCCACGCTCACCACCGAGATCGCCGACCTCGTCTTGCCGGCCGCCATGTGGTCGGAGAAGTCCGGCGTCTTCGGGATGAGCGAGCGCAGGTACCAGTTCCACCCGAAGGTCCAGGAACCGCCGGGCGAGGCGCGGTCCGACTTCGACGTGCTGCTGGATTTCGCCGGGCGCCTAGAGGAGCGCGGCGTCGTGCCGAAGGGCTACATCGGCGGGAAGTTCGAGACGACGGACGACATCTGGGACGAGATGCGGCTCGCCTCCAAGGACACGCCGTACGACTTCATGGGCCAGACCCGCGAGCGGCTCCACCGGGAGCGCGGCATCCGGTGGCCGACGCCCACGGTCGACCACCCGGGCACGGCGCGGCGCTTCGTGAAGGGGGAGGACCCCCTCCTCGACGCGGGCCCGTGGGCCGACGACACCCTGAAGCCCGGCGAGACCAGCTTCTACGCCGCGCCGGGCAAGAAGGCCATCGTCTGGCTCCGGCCCGCCCTT
Organism: Planctomycetia bacterium; assembly: GCA_030618975.1. GTDB lineage: Bacteria > Planctomycetota > PLA2 > PLA2 > JAEUHO01 > JAUXCH01. The sequence continues at coordinate 2,395 of JAUXCH010000298.1, read as the reverse complement.
CCGCCGGCCGAGCCGACCGACGAGGAGTACCCCTACGTGTTCTCCACCGGTCGCGTGCTCGAGCACTGGCACAGCGGCACGATGACGATGCAGGCCCCCGAGCTGAAGCGCGCCTACCCGGGCTGCTTCGCGGAGGTCCACCCGACCGACGCGAAGGAACTCGGTGTCAAGACAGGCGACAAGCTGAAGATCACCTCCCGTCGCGGAGAGATCGTCGTCCGCGCGAGGGTGGTCGAGATCCCACGGCCCGGCATGGTCTTCGCGCCCATGCACTGGGCCGACGAGCTCAGCCAGGTGAACAAGGTCACGATCGACGCGTACGACCCCGGCTCGAAGCAGCCGGAGTTCAAGATCTGCGCCGTGAAGCTGGCCAAGGCCTAGGCGAGGAAGGAGAGAACGATGCGTACAGCCCGCTACCCGACCCTCGTGCTCGCCGTCCTCGCGGCGATCTTGTGCGCCGCCTGCGGTGACGACGAGCCCACGTGTGTCCAGCCCGGTCCCGTGGCCTCGAGCCCCCTGGTGATACCGGACGCTGCCGTCGTCGACTTCGTCTCGTGGGGGGTGCTGCCGAGCGAGGAGTTCGCCGAGCACGCCTTCCCCCCGACGATGCCGGACAAGGCCTGGCACCAGGACCTCTGGACGCCGGAGGCCTGTCTCGAGTGCCACGCGACCGGAGAGGAAGACGCTCCGATCGTGAAGCACGAGGGCATGCCGAAGCTCTGGCTCGAGGGTGCCTGCCGCTCCTGCCACGTCATCCGTCCCGACGAGGACTGACCCCGTCAGGAGGGCACTGACCCCGTCAGGAGGGCACGGACCCCGTCAGGAGGGCACGGACCCCGTCAGGAGGGCACGGACCCCGTCAGGGGGACACGCGCTCCCGACGCCTCAGGTGCCGCCACACGGTGGTGCGGTGGACGCCCAGGATCTCGGCCGCCCGGCCGACCTTGCCGCCCGAGGCGGCCAGCGCCGCGTCGATCCGGGTGGCCAGGTTGCCACGGGTCGGCGCCGAGCCCGGGAGGCCACCCCGCACCTCGGAGGGCAGGTCGGCCGCGGTGAGGATCGCGCCGTGCGCGCGTACCACCGCGTGCTCGATCGCGTTCTCGAGCTCGCGGACGTTGCCCGGCCACTCGTGACGGAGGAGGTGCTCCATGGCGTCGTCCGAGACAGCCTTGATCGTCTTGCCGGTGCGCTCCGCGTACTTCGTCAGGAAGTGATCGGTCAGTGCGGGTACGTCCTCCCGGCGCTCGCGGAGGGGGGGCAGGTGCACGGTGAGCACGTTGAGGCGGTAGTAGAGATCCTCGCGGAACCGGCCCTCGAGCACCTCCCTCCGCAGATCGCGGTTGGTCGCGGCGACGATCCGGATGTCGACGGGAATCGGCTTCTGATCTCCGACGCGCTCGATCACGTGGTCCTGCAGGACGCGGAGGAGCTTCACCTGTACGGCCTGGGAGATCTCCCCGATCTCGTCCAGGAAGAGGGTCCCTCCGTTCGCGGCCACGAAGCGGCCCTTGCGGTCGTTGAACGCGCCGGTGAACGCGCCGCGCACGTGGCCGAACAGCTCGGTTTCGAGGAGCCCCTCAGGATACGCGGAGCAGTTCACGGTCACGAACGGCTTCTCGTGGCGCGGGCTTTCCTCGTGGACCGCGTGGGCGATGATCTCCTTCCCGGTGCCCGACTCGCCCAGGATCAGCACGGTCGAGTCGTAGGGGGCGAGCTCCCGCACGAGGGAGACGATCTCCTTCATCTTGCCCGACGCGCAGACGAGACCGTGGAAGGACCATCGGTCCTGGAGGGCCTTCCGGATCTGCTCGGCCTCCGTCACGTCTCGCAGGATGACGGCCACCTCCTGGTCGGCGGGCTCCGGGGCGTCGAGGAACGCCGTGCTGAGAAGCAGATCCCGCTCCTCGCCCCGCCGGTTCGTCACCGTCACCGTCCATCCCTTGCGGGTGTTCTTGTCGACGAACGTCATGCGGAACGCACAGGTGCTCGAGCAGAGATCCGGGCCCAGGGTCTCCCGGCACGAGAGACCGATCGCCTCGCCCCGCTCGAACCCGAGCATGCGCTCGGCCTCGGCGTTCATCGACCGGACCTCGAGGTCCGGTCCCGCCGTGAAGATGCCGACGCCGACGATCCCGATCAGGGCGTCCAGGCTCCGCCGCCGACAGTCCGCGAACGCATTCGGGTTCGTGCTCATGCCCCTCCCTCGAGGATGTTGCACCTGCAACATGATGGTTGCTCGACCCTGCAACCGGTGCAACCTCTGACCGGCCCACGGCCCGGGATTCCGGCGGCACGCGGTGTGCGATCGCGCTGCCTATGGGACGGTGCAGGCTCAGGGACGATCACGAGGACATCCGGGCCCTCCTCGCGCGGATCGAGGCGGGGAATGCGCCGT
>JAUXCH010000999.1 GCA_030618975.1 Planctomycetia bacterium | reverse complement strand
GACCTGCAGGAACGGCACGTGGTCCTCTTGGGACGCGCTCCGATCTGGGCTCCCCCAGACCCGACGCGCAACCTGGAGAATGCCGTCCCAAATCCTGTCGAGCAGGACCTTGGCGAGAGCATCACCAACATGCTCAGCACGCTGGTCATCTTCGGCCTTGCCCTGTGGTTCCTGCGGACCCGTAGGCCATGAACCGCAAGCAGCAGGTCGCCGTCGTCGTCGGGGTGGTGGTCATCGTGCTTCTGTTCCTGTTCCCCTCGTGGAAGGAGCGTGCGGAAGAGAGCCAGGGGCTCACCTATTTCCGAGGGGAGGAGTTGGGCCGCGCATGGATCCTCCAGCCGCCGGAAAGCGGAACCAGGCCACGTGAAGCGGGCGGCCCCATTCGCACACACGCGGGGATCGACTGGCGGAGTCAACTCCTGTGGACCTGGATCGTGCTCATGTTTGCGATCAGCCTCGTCTCGCTGTTCGGCAAGCGATGGCGGTGGCCTCGCCCACGGGGACGTGAGACGCGATGATCCTCACCGTCGCCGCCGTGCTCGTGCTGAAGGAGCGGAAGGCGTAGCCGTCGGCATCCGGGCCCACCCCGCCAGGGATGTGAACGCCCTCGCCATCGCGCTCGTAGCCGTCCTGAGCGCACCCTGGAGACTCCGGGCGGGGTCGCCCGACTACGGGATCGCTGGCGCTGCGAGCCGCCACGCCCGGGCTCCGGGGGGGTGCGTACGATCAGGGCCTCCGAAGGCGCGCAACGATCCGGACGGTGACGAAGAAGGACTCGTTACCCAGACCCGACGAGACCTCCCATAGTGTGCGGGAAGTGGCCACGACCCACTCGTCCGGGGCGAGGGCAGCGAAGGCGGCGTCGGCGTCCTCGACCCCTTCACCACGGGCACCTTCGACCCGAGCGATCCAGTTGCCCCCGGAAACCGTCGTGTCGCGGATCGAGTCCAAGTCGTGCCAGCGCCGCGCAACGGCCTCCGCGTACTCTTCCTCCAACAGGATGGGTTCCTCCGGTCGCTCGACTTGAAGCCCAAGATCCTCGTTCAAGGCGTCGATGATCTCCAGGTCGGAAGTCCGGGTCGGGCACTCGCCCTCCCCGCACGCCCCCACCACGAGCCCGAGCGCGAGCGCCACGGCCAGCCGAACGACAGACCCCGGCATCACCGCCCCCCCTCGCCCGGCTCCGGCAGCCGCGAGACGAAGCGGAAGCCGTAGATGGACCAGCGGTTGAGGCGAGATGAGATGAACCGCCTGGCGGACCTGAGGTTCCTGGGGCTGCTCTTGTAGTACCCACCGCGTACGGGACGCTCCCACTCCTCTGCCACGCGCTGCGGGGCGCTCCCCGCCACGTCGATCCGTGGTTGGAAGTCGCACCGCTCGTGGACGTTCCCGTGCATGTCATGCAGCCCCCACGGGTTCGCCAGCAGACCACCTACAGCATGACGGGCGCTACCCGCGTTGTCGCGGTACCAGGCCACACGGGGTAGTTCGGCAGCGGGCGACGAGTGCGGCGTATCTGTCGCGGCACGGCATGCGTACTCCCACTCGGCCTCGAAGGGAAGACGGTACGTGTGGATCGAGTCGCGTGCTGAGAGCCATTCGGCGAACGCGTGT
>JAUXCH010000696.1 GCA_030618975.1 Planctomycetia bacterium | reverse complement strand
TTCACGAACAGGAACAGGTCGCCGAAGCGCGCGAAGCAGGCGTAGCTCCGTTCCTTGCCGCCGGGCGGTGTCAGCGAGAGCACGACCCACGTCATGCCCGGCGCGGCCCGCTCCCGGGCGAAGGCGCGCATCCCGTCGGGGAACTTCGAGGCCCAGCCCTCGCCGGCCGCGATCTGCTCCGTCGTCGCGGCCCAGGCCCGCACCGTCGTGCGCGGGTCGGCGCCGGCGAACGCCGAGTCCACCGTCGCGTTTGGCACCACGTCCGTCCTGAGCGCGAGGCGCAAGCCGCCGTAGTCGGCGGCGAACTCCGCGGCGCTCCCAGACCGCACGGTGCGGCGCAGGTCGGCCCCGGTGGGGAGGAGGCCGCGGAGGATCGTCGCCGACTGCTTCAACCGCCCGCGGGCGCGTGCGTCGAGGAAGCTGCGAACGTGGGAGCGGAGCGCGACGGCCGCCGCGTTCGGGGGCGAGGTCCTGAGCAGGCGCGCCGCGAGATCGAGCGCGTGCACCCGGGCGGCCTGGTCGGCGTCCGGCAATCCGTAGGACGAGAACTCGATCACGTACGAGCCCTGCCGCACGACCTGCAACGCGAGCTCCGTGTCGCGGGACCCGTTCGCGGCGCGGCGCCGGGAGGTGAAGCCGGGTAGACGTCCGCCCGGTCCCGCCCCCGCGCGGCGCTGGGCGCGCTGCCACTTCGGATCCTCGTCGCGCGCCTCGTCGACCCCCTCGAGGGCGCGCACGAACCGCTCTGCGTCCGCCTCGGACCGGCAGTAGGCGAGGAACACGTTGAAGTACCGGTTGCCGTCGGGCGTACCCGCGTAGAAGCCGTGGTTGTCGAGATAGCTCTCGGGCTCGGGTGCTTCCTCCCCCGCCCCGGCGTCGCCAGCTACCGGTGGAGGCGTGGCCGGCCCGAGCACTCGCCACTTGGCGACCTCCCAGTCGAGGGGGGTGACGAGGGGACGAAACACCTCGAGCACCGCCTGGAGGTCGACTTCGCGGCCGCGCTGCGCGGGATCGAGCCAGAGGATCGGCCGGTCGATCACGCGTGTCTCGAATGGCGGGTCCATCAGCATCGCGTCGACGCCCGTTCGCCCGCGCAGCCCGTGGATCGTGCGGACGAAGTCGTGCCCCTGGACGTAGGCGAAGGCGGCCTCCTGGTCGAACCCCACGTTCTCCGGCGCCCCCCCGGCACGGACCATCGCGCCCGTGTACAGCCGGGTGAGGCGCTGGAAGGCGCCTTCGATGCCCCACCTCCGGCAGATCTCCTCCGTGACGAACTGGGCGTGGCCCTCCAGGGCCGCCTCGGTGGCCAGTCGCTCGTCCGAGGCCGCGCAGCACGCCAGCGTCCAGCGGACGGGGAAACGCTGGAAGTCGAGCGCGTGCGTGGCCTCGTGGACCAGCACGGCGCGCAGCACGTCCTCGTGGAGGAGGTCCGGCGCGGCGAAGTACCTCGAGACCAACCCGAGCGTGCTGGGCAGGATGTGGATCCGGTGCGCGATCGGGTCGTAGTACGCCAGGTAGTGGCGGTTCTCGTCGGGCGTGGACTCGAGCATGCCCACCTCGCCGCCGACGCGGCTCCTGAGGATCTGGGCGATGTCCTCGGGCGTGGAGACGCTGACGGTCGGGCGCGTGCCGAAGGGCGTGCCGCAGACCTCTTCCACGGCGGCGCACGCAGCGTCGAGGTGACGGCGCAGAACGGCCACGTCCCCCCAGCGTGCGGGGCCCGATTCCTCGCCCGCGACGGGGGGCGCCGCAGCGTGGACGAGGAGGAAACCCAGCACGGTCCAGACCGCGGTGCTCACAACCCTCACGAGCCGGATTCTACGCACCAAAGCGTTCCGGCGTCGCCGAGATATCCTGGGCGGCCGCACGGATCCTGGAAACCCCCGGCGATGGCCCCGTCTCCTCCCCCCGTTCCCGTCTGGTTGGGCCTCGATCTGGGGTCCTCCTCCGTCAAGGTGCTGCTGGCGGGGGAGGACGGACGGATCCTCGCCCGGTGCCGGCGGCCGCTGGGCCTCGAGACGCCCTCCGCGCTGGCCGCGGAGCAGGATCCCGAGGCCTGGTGGCAGGCGACGATCGAGGGGATCCGCGCGTGTCTCGCCGCCCGGCCCGACGCCCAGGTGGAGGGCGTGGGCCCGACCGGACAGAAGCACGCGCTGCTGCCGCTCGACGGACGGCTCCGGCCGCTCGCCGCCGCGAGACTCTGGGCCGACGGGCGCGCCTCGGAGGAGGCCGCGGAGATGGAGCGCCGGGTGCCCCGGCTGGCCCGCCGGACCGGCGCGCCCGCGCTGCCCGGCTACCTGGTTCCGAAGTGGATGCGCTGGTCGTCCAGCCACCCGTCCCTCGCGTCCCGGGTACGCCACCTCTGCTTCGCGAAGGACTACCTGAGACTCCGGCTGACCGGCGTGCTCGCCACGGATCCCACCGAGGCCTCGGCCAGCCAACTGTGGAGCGCCGGGCGCCGCCGGTGGTCCCCCGTCCTCTGCGACGCCTTCGGCGTGCCGATCGGGGCGTTGCCGCGGGTCCACGCGAGCGTCGAGCCGGCGGGGACCGTCACCGAGGAGGCCGCGGCGGCCACCGGGCTCCGGGTGGGCACGCCCGTCGTCGCGGGGGCGGGCGACAACGAGGCCGCAGCGCTCGCCTGCGGCGCGCTCGAGGAGGGGACGGTCGCCGTCGTCCTCGGGACGTCGGGCACGGTCGTCGCGCCGTCCGCGCGTCGCGGCGGCGGGCGCGGCCTGGTCTGGGGACGCGGCGTGCTGCGCCGCGGGGTGGTCGCCACCGGCGTCGTGCTGTCGGCGGGCCGGGCTCTCGAGTGGATCCGATCCGTCGCCTTCGAGGACGACGCAGGGATCGACGAGGTCCTCGCCGCGGCTCGGGCCGTCGAGCACGAGGCCGACCTGCCGCTCTTCCTGCCCTCCCTGGCGGGGGAGCGGAGTCCGGTTCCGGACCCCGGAGCGTCCGGCGTGTTCGTCGGACTGAGACCCCATCACCGGCGTGCCCACCTGGCCGCGGCCGTGCGCGACGGCGTGGCGGCGACGCTGGGTGCGGTGGTCGTGTCGATGAAGCGCGCGGGCGTCGCCGTGAACGAGCTGAGGCTCACGAGCGGCGGGGCCGCGTCGCCCAGGCTGCGGTCCCTCGTCGCCGCGGCGGCGCGCGTTCCGGTGGCGAGGGTGGGGGAGGACGAGGGCCCCGCTCTCGGAGCAGCGCTC
>JAUXCH010000281.1 GCA_030618975.1 Planctomycetia bacterium | reverse complement strand
GAGCCCGTCCTCCCGGAGCCCCTCCTCAGGGGACGCGACCTGCTGGCGCTGGGCTACGAGCCGGGACCGCTCATCGGCCGGATCCTGGCGGAGGTGAGGGACCTCCAGCTCGACGGAGAACTGGCGACCCGCGAGGAGGCGGTACGGCGCGTGCGAGATGAGTTCCCGGTCCCGCCCCACGAGGTCTGAATGGTCCCGATCCGTATCGTTCGCGCCACACTGTGTGTCCTGGGGGTGATGCTGCCCCTGGTCGGGGGTCTGCTCCCGGTCGCGGGCGCGGCGGACGAGATGACCGTCGACCGGGCGCTGAGAAGGGTGCTTCGAACCCATCTCCCGCTCTCGGGCCGGCTCGCTGCCGCCGCCGTCGCCCTCGAGGACCGGGAGAGCGCCGACGGGGAGACGCTCGCCCGAGCCGGGCTCGCCCTGCTGCCCGAGGCGCCTTCCGTGGCGACCTGGCTGCTGCTCGCCGGGACGGAAGCAGCCTGGCTCGACGAGGATCTCCGGTCGCGGGGCCGAAGCCGCGTCGACGCCCTCCTCGCCGCCCCGGGCGAGGACGCCGCCCGGGCGTCGTGGACGGCCGCCGGCCTGCTCCTGGGGCACCGCCCCGCCGGGTTCGAGGACGCCCTGGTCGCCGCGTGGCCGCCGGACGCCGCCACCGCCGCGGTCCTGAGGCGCGCAGGCGCCGATCCCACGGGCCCGGCCGCCGCGACCCGGGCCACCCTCGCGCGCCGCGCGCCGGCGGCACGCGCGCTGGAGAAGGCGACGAGCGCCGAGGTCGAGACGATGCGGGAGGGGCTGGACGCGCTGCTCGACCTCGGCGACGCCGCGCTGCCCCTGCTGCTCCACGAGCTCCGCACCGTGGCCGGCGGCGTCCCGCCCGGCCGCCTGCCCCGCACGATGCGCTCGATTCTCGCCCTCGGCCTGCTCGGGAGGCGCGAGGCGACCCCTGCGCTCGTCGCCTGCCTCGACAGCCCGAACGGATGGGTCAAGGTCTCGGCCGCCACGGCGCTCGGCGACCTGGGCGACCCTGCCGCCGCGATCGCCCTCTGCTACCAGCTGATGTACCGGGGCGACGTGTTGCGGCCCCTCGACCAGTGGGACTGGCCGGGGAAGCGCGCGACCACCGTGTCGCAGGCGGACTGGTCGAGCGCGGAGTACTACGTCGTGGACGGCGCGGCGGCCGACGCGCTCCTGCGTCTCGGCGCACCCGGCGCCGTCGCCTGGATCCTCCGCAACCAACTCGACCCGTCGAAGTCCAACTTCCGGGTGCGCGTGCTCCAGGACGGCATCGACGCGCTCCGGCGGGCCGTGCCGGACGCGCCCGTCGACGCGTACAACCCCGACACGGGATTCCCGCAGCGGCGCGCCGCCTTCGAGGCCCTCCTCGCCTGGTGGACCGGGCGGCGCTTCGACGACGGCGACCTCCTGGACGTGAAGTTCGACGCGGCGGACCCGGGCTTTCGGCGGGAGGCGCGACGCATGGTCGAACGCCTGCGCGGTCGCAGCATCATGGAGCTCCAGATCTCCCAGGAGACCTGCGCCCTGCTCGGGCGGGCGGTCACGCCGACGCTTCTCGAGACGCTCGCCGTCGCGAAGAGCCGCGTCCTGCGGACCGAGATCGCGCGCGCGCTTGGCGCCGTCCGCGACGTGGAGGCCGTGCCGGTCCTCCTCGCGCTGATGCACGACGACGCGTCCTTCCTGCGGGCCGTCGCCACGACGTCCGCCGGTTCCTACCTCGGGCGGGACCCGCGCGTGGAGCGCGCGCTGATCGAGCGCCTCGACGATCCGGAGGCCGCGCCCCGCGTCGCCGCGCTGAAGGCCCTGGTCGCGGCGCCCCCGTCCGACGGGATGCGCGCCGCGTTGGAGCGCCACACCCCCGAGACCCACGCGAAGCGGTTCGGCGCCGAGGACCGCGACTTCCACATGGCGTGGACCATCGCGCGTCTCGTGCAGGCCGGCCCGGGCGACTGGCCTTCGGTCCGCGAGGGTCTCGGACACCCGGAGCGGTACGTACGGCGTACCTGGTGGGACCTGCTGCGACGGGCACTCGCCCTGCCCAACTCCTGGTACGACGCGAACCTCGACCCGTCGGACCCGTCGTGGGAACGCGTGGACGAGCCGCGGATCCTCGAGGCGCTCCGGGCGCGGAGGGCGCGATGACGAATCCGAACGGTCATCTCGTGCTCGCAGGACTGAGGAAGCGCTTCGAGGGCGCGGCCCGTCCCGCCCTCGACGGGCTCGACCTCGACGCCGAGGCGGGCACGATCCTCGTGCTCCTCGGCACGAGCGGCGCCGGGAAGACCACGCTGCTCAGGATCATCGCGGGTCTCGAGGAGGCCGACGCCGGGCGCGTCCTGCTCGGAGCGCGCGTCCTGAGCGATCCGCGCGTCCTCGTCGCACCCGAGAAGCGCGGCGTGGGCCTCGTGTTCCAGCACCTCGAGCTGTGGCCGCACATGACGGTCGCCGAGAACATCGCCTTCGGTCTCGACGGGCGGCCCCGCGGCCGCGCGGCCCGGGAGCACCCGACGGTGGTGGCGCTCGCCGGCGAGGTCGGCGTCGAAGGGCTGCTCGGACGCCGCCCGGACACGCTGAGCGGGGGGGAACGGCAGCGCGTAGCCATCGCCCGCACGCTGGCCCCGGCTCCCGCCGTGATCCTCTACGACGAACCGCTCGCGAACCTCGACCCGGAGCGCAGGACGCGGCTCCGGTCGCTGATCCGGACGCTCTGCCGCGAACGTTCCACCACGCTCGTATACGTCACGCACGATGCGGAGGAAGCCATGGAGCTGGGTGACGAGGTAGCCGTCCTGCACCGCGGACGCATCGTCGACCGGGGGACGCCCGCCGAGCTCTACCGCGCGCCGCGCAGCCTGGCCGGGGCGCGCGCCCTGGGCCCGATCACCGTGCTCCCGGGCACGGTGAGCGGCGGCGCGGTGGACACGGCCCTCGGGAGACTCGAGGTCGTGGGCGACGCGCCCGACGGCACGGCGTGGGCGCTCCTGCGGCCCGAAGTCGTCCAGGCGCACGGGGCGGGCGAGGCCGTCGTGCTCGAGGTGCGACCGAGAGCCGGCGGCTGGCGCTTCACGGCCCGGCTCGCCGGTCACGTCCTCGAGGGGCGCACCACCGCCGTGCTCGAGCCCGGGCAGCAGGTCGGGCTTCGCGCGCGCGGTCCCGTGCCCGTGGTCGCACCGGAGGCTTCCTCATGAGCGCCGACCTCTGGATCCCTCCGATCCGTCTCCTCCTGCCGTTGGTCCTCGCCGGCCTGCTGGCCGGGTGCGGCACCTCGGACGAGACACCGCAGCCCGCCGCGGGGACCGAGAACCGGTCTGCAGAGGCACCGGCCTCCGACGGAGGGGCCGCCGCGCAGGACGGCCCGGTCCCCCTCACCACGGCCCGGCAGTGCGGCGCCTGTCACAAGGAGATCTACGAAGAGTGGATCGCGAGCCTGCACGGCCAGGCGATGGCCGATCCGCTGTTCCTGGGACTCGCGCCGGAGAACAAGGAGGAGTGCATCCGCTGCCACGCTCCGGTGCCCATCCGCGAGGTCGACTTCGACACCCCGATCGCCAGACCCGACCGCAGGCAGGACGCGGTCTCCTGCCTCACCTGCCACAAGTCCGGCGCCGGGATGGCCGGACCGCACGAAGGCCTCCCGGGACTGTGCAACCCCGTCTACGACCCGGACCAGGGCAGCGTCGTGAAGATGTGCTTCGGCTGCCACAACCAGCACGACACCGGCACGGAGTGGCTGAGCGGCCCGTACGGTCCGCACGCCTCGGAGCCCCGCCTCGAGCCCGAGACCAACTGTCTCGACTGCCACATGCCCGTGGTCGAGCGCCCGCTCGTCGACGGCGGCCCGGTGCGCAGGGGGCGCCGTCACACCTGGCCCGGCGGCCACAGCCTGGCACAGATCCGCAAGGCCGCGGCGCTCGACGTCGAGGTGGAGAAGCTCGCGAGCGGTGGATTCCGCTTCCGCGTGTTCGTCACGAACGTGGGAGCAGGCCACAACATCCCGACCGACGCACGGCACCGTTCCTTCGACACCTACGTGAAGCTCTGGGACGCGGACGGCAACGTCCTCCTCGACCCCCTCGACTTCAACCAGCAGGGCAGGGCCCACGCGGCCACCTACCGGAAGTTCTATCGGAACTCCGGCGTGCGCGACACGCAGATCGGCCCCCTCCAGCGCGTCTCGCAGATCGAGGCGGAACCGGGCTACGTCGACCACCCACAGGCCGTCGCGGGACGCGGGGAGGCCTGGCTCGTGTACCGGCTGACGCCGGAGGACATGCTCGAAAAGGAGAGCCTCACCAAGCCGGACGAGTTCTCGTACTACCGGGCGCGCGTCGTCCACCGCGTGGAGTTCAACTACGGCCCGTGACCCGCGACCCGACCCCCTTCCGGACGCTCGCCCGGTGCCTGGGCCCGGCTCTCCTGGCTGTCTTGTTCGCCGGCCTGCTCGCGGCTTGCGGAACGCCGGGCCGCAACGTCCCGGTCGAGCTGGCCGCCGCGCCGGAGCCGCTGGCCTCGAGCCTCGTCGGGCAGCAGGTCGGACGGCTGCTGTCCGCCGATCCCGACGAGAGCCGGCGCGCCGAACGCCGCCTCACGGCACTCGACGAAGCGGGCCGTGAGGCGTTGCTGGCGCACGCGGCGAAGATCCCCACCGAACGCGATCCCCGCTGGCTCAACGTTCTCGACGAGAACCGGGCGCTGCCGCCGCTTTCGTCCGAGCAGGAGCTGGAGTACCTCCTGTGGAAGGTGTCGCGCGAGGAACCGTTCTACGTGATGAAGGCCCAGTCCCGCCTGCTCGACCTCGCACGCACGCAGCCCGGGCTCCTGGTCGCGCGCATGGCGCGAGGCGGGCGGGGCGCGGAGGCGATCGCCGTCGCGCTGGCCCTGGCCGACGAGAGACGCGCGATCCGCCCGCTGCTCGCGCGCTACGAGAACGCCCGCTCCCTCCAGGAACGACGCGTCGCGGCCGAGTCGCTCGCGCAGCTCCTGGACGACGACTTGAGGCCCCGGCTCCAGGGATCGGACGCCCAGATCCGCAGCGACGCCGACGCCATCCGCCGTTGGCTGGAGGAGCACCCCGAGGAGAACCCGAAGTGAGAGCCCTCGTCCCGCCCCTGGCCATCCTCGTGCTCCTGGTGCTCCTGCCCGCGCCGGGCGCGCTCGGCGACGAGGAGGCGGCGAACCCGGCCCTCCAGGCCGCCGCTGCCCACGAGCAGGCAGGGCGCTGGCGTGAAGCCGCGGACGTGCTGGAGGCCGCCCTGGAGCCGCTGGAGGACCCCCTGGCCCGCGCGCCGCTCGAAGCGGCCCTCGGTGGGCTCCTGGCCCGGGCCGGTGAGACCTATGCCGCCCTGCAGTACCTCCAGGCGGCCGCGGAGGGGCGCGACTTGGCCCAGGATCACCTGGCCCTTGCGGAGGCCCTCCTGTCGATCGCCCGTCGCAACGCGGCCGGCGGGACCGGGCGCTGGATCGAGATCGTCCCGTACCTGCAGGACGCCATCACGGAGGCCGAGCGAGCCCGCTCCGACGAGGGGGCCCGCGGCCGGCGTCTGGCCGTGGTGGGGGAGGCCCGGTACTGGATGGGGGAGCCCGAGGCGGCCTCGGCGGCCTGGTCGGGGCTCGGCGACGGAGACCTCCCCGCCCCCGAAGCGGCGCGCATCGCGGACCTGCACGCCCGCGCCCTCTACGACCTGGCCCGCTACGAGGAGGCGGCCGCCGCCTTTGCGCGAGCCGGCAACGACCGGGCCGTCGCGAGCGCGCTGGCCGCCGCCCGGAAGGGCCGGGAGGCCGTCGCGGTCTACGCCCGTCTCCTCCGGCTGAGCCCCGGCGACGAGATCCTCCTCCAGGAGGCGGTCGAGGCCGCGCGCTACGCCGGCGCGGAGGCCGCCCTGGCAGGCGCACTGGCCGACCTGGAGGTGGAAGGGCCTCCGCGTTCCCGTGTCCTCGTCGCCCGTGCCCTGCTCGCGGAATCCAGCGGAGCGCCGGAGGCGGCCGAGCGCCTCGCCGTCGCGGCGTCCGAGGCGGATCCGGAGGCGGCCCGGCCGCGCTTCGAGCTGGGGCGCTTGCGCCTGCTGGCCGCCGGGGGAAGCGACGACCGGCTCGACGCGGCCATCGCGGCCCTGCTGGCCGCCCTGACCCGGGCCCCCGGGGACGAGCGCCTGATTCGCCTCCTCTGGGACATCGCAGGCCGCGACTACACCCTCCTGTGGCGCTCCGCCCGGGCCGGGGCGAGGAGCCTGAAGGTCCAGCGGGCCCTGTCGGAGGCCGCTCCGGAGGACGAGCTCGCGTGGGCCAATCTCGGGAACACCTTGCGGGTCGCAGGCTGGCTGGAGGAGGCGGTCCAGGCCTACGACCGGGCCGTTGCGATCGAGGACGACGATCCGAGCATCCTCAGCGACCGGGGTCTCGCACTCTCGGCGCGGGGTGACGCCGGCGCCGCGCTCGAGGCGTTCGAGGCGGCGGTCCGTTCGGATCCCGACTTCGACGCGGCCCACCAGAACGCGGCGCGGCTGCACGGGCTCGCAGGCCGCGAGGACGAGGCGGCCCGCCACCTGGCCGAGGCCGAGAAACGGACCCGCGCCGCGGGTGGGAACTGGATGCGGTACCGGTTCCTGCTCGATCGCACGTACCGCAGAGGGCGCCGGCCCGACGTTCGCTAGGAGAGACGACCGCGGGGTCCGCCCCCCGGTGCAGGGCGCATGGGGCGCCCGTAGAATGCTGCGCTTCAGCGCCAAG
>JAUXCH010000495.1 GCA_030618975.1 Planctomycetia bacterium | reverse complement strand
GGACTACTTCCTGGTGACGTGGACGATGAGGGAGGGAGGAGGGAGGAAACAGGGTGCCGCTCGAGATGCCGTCATCCACCCGACCGCGGGAGGAGGACGAGAGAACCGAGCCCGGGGCACGGGGCCGCGGGAGGGAGGGGAGGAGGGAGTCGCGGCAGCAAACCGTGCGATCCCCGGAACCCGGTTCCTCGCAATGTGGGAAAGAACGGGAGGGAGAAGCCCCTCCATTGTCACCGTTCTGTCAGCACGCGGCGTGCCGAGGTGGTCGAGAGGCTTCCAATTCGCCTGTAGGCGCTACAGGGGCGGGCCGTGAGGCGCCCGGCAGCCTCGCCCGTCCGTGCGGCTGTTCCCGGTTGGAGACGGGTGTGTGCGCACGCGCACGGCGGTGCGCCCAAGTGGCATCCAGGGGTGGTAGGCCCGTTACCAGGAGGTACTGACGGGATGGCAGTGTGGGGGGACTCGGGCCCGGCGGCCCCTGCCTCCTCTAGAATCCCGCCATGTCCACGTGAGCTCCCCTCTCCGGACGACGGTTCCTCGTCCTCCTCGCAACGACCGGCCTCGGGGCTGCCGTCTACGGCCTCCCCGGAGCCCTCGTGGGCTACGTGGTCGGAATCCTGGCCTCGAGCTTCGTGCCGGACGCCAGTGCCTCGTGCGCGCTGCCGCCCGAGCGCACGGCACCGGACGAGGAGTCGGCCTCGGAGCCGCGCGCGGAGCCGTAGGGGAAACGAGGGCCGGTGGGGGGACCATGACCCGCACGCTCCCTGTCGTTGCCGTTCTGCTGGTCCGGCTCCCCACTCCCCCCGTTCGAGCCGGAGACACGGAGCCCGCGGGAGCCGCTGTCCAGACCGCTCGCGCCGACACCGACCGGCTACTGGGCCATGCTCGAGAGGGGCCGTCCCGTTCCACGGGGGCCCGGTCCCGGCGAGGATCGCACGACCGCGGCCCGCAAGCGCCAGCGCGAGATCAACCGCATCCGCAACCTCGCGCGCCGGGAGGTCCTCGCGTCCGTCCTGCTGCGTGCCGTCTACTCGAAGCGGCAGCTCGAAGAGGTGCTGGTCGAGTTCTGGCGCAACCACTTCAACGTCGACGTCAACAGGGACCCGGTGCTCTACTTGTGCGATGCTCGATGCCTACCTCAGCGTGGAGGGGGACATCGAGGCGTGGGGGAACAGGATCATGCACAGGGACGAATCGCTCATTCGCGAAATTCTCCGCCAGGCAGACGTCCTGGTGGGCGGGTCCCGACCCTGGGATATCACCGTACATGACCCGCGGCTCTATCGGCGGCTCCTGCGCGATGGAGTCCTCGGACTTGGTGAATCGTACATGGACGAGTGGTGGGACTGTGCCGACCTCGAGCAGTTCATCGTCCACGTTCTGAACGCCGATCTAGAGCGTGCCATATCACCCTTGAAGCTCCTGCTCCCCGTGATCATGGCGAAGTTCATCAACGTCCAGAGAAAGAATCGTGCAGCCAGCGACGTACGCTCCCATTACGACCTCGGCAATGTCCTCTTTCAGAACATGCTCGATGTGCGCATGAACTACTCCTGCGGCTACTGGAGAAACGTGGACACCCTCGACGAAGCCCAGGAAGGAAAGCTCGACCTGATCTGCAGAAAGCTGAACCTGCGTTCCGGCCTCCGTGTTCTCGACATTGGCTGCGGCTGGGGCGCCTTCCTCAAGTACGCGGCAGAGAAGTACGGTGTGACGGGGGTGGGTATCACACTCTCCAAGGAACAGGTAGCCCTGGGCGAGGAGCTATGTTCTGGCTTGCCCGTTGAGATTCGTCTTCAGGATTACCGCGACTTGGACTCGGCGTACGATGCCGTCGTGTCCATTGGCATGTTCGAGCACGTAGGACCCGCCAACCACCGACGCTTCATGGAAACAGTCGACAGGGTGCTGAAGTGTGATGGACTCTTCCTCCTCCACACGATCGGATCCAATGATACGAAGTTCAGTACGGATCCCTGGACTCAACGCTACATCTTTCCCGGCAGCTGCCTGCCCACGATGGAGCAGATCGCCAAGGCGGCGCACGGGTTGTTCCTGATGGAGGACTGGCACAACTTCGGAGCCGACTACGCCAGGACGCTCCGAGCGTGGCTCTGCAACTTCGTTTCCAACTGGGAGACGACATTGTCGAGGCACTACGATCGGCGGTTCTACCGCATGTGGACGTACATGCTTCAGACCTACGCCGGCGCCTTCCGTGCGCGGCGCAACCAGCTGTGGCAGATCGTGTATTCCAGGACCGGAGAGCCCGACGGCTATGACTCGATCCGTTGAGGCACACGGACAGGGTCTGCCGGAGTACCGCGAGACGCTGTCAGCGGTCCGTGCGTCCCCGTAACGGCACAACGACCTCTCCGCAATGAGATCGCCGCAGGGCTTGCGGGTAGGCCGCGGGTTCTCCGAGCCACGCCCGGGAGAGTGTGCTCGCTCTGGGCGAGGAAGGACGGGCCCGGCCGTCCGCGCGGAATCTGCAGCCGGGAGGCTGCACGCCTCCCGGCCGCGAAAAGCGCCGGGACCCCGCGTTTGGAGCGGATCGGGGCGACGCGTCCTACACGCCGACCACGGAGGTTCCGCCCGCCATGGCTATTCCGATGCCGTAGAGGATGCCTCCTGCGAGCGAGATGAGGAACGGCTTCGCCGCGATGTTCCAGTGCATGATCGCGAAGATCAGCGAGACGAATGGCACGAAGATGCAGCCGAGGCCCCACCAGATGCTCTCCTGGAAGGCCAGGACGATGATCCAGATGCCACCGATCAGCGCGATGATGAGGCCCAGGAACTGAAGTGCTTCCGCCATGTCCCCTCCGAATCCGAATACCCAACCGGCGCCCCGAGTGGACGCCGTGCACGGCGCATTCTCGCGGAGGCGGCGTGAGGCGTCAACCGTCCGATTCGGGTGCTCGGGTGCGGCTACCCCGATCGCCCAGGGGCCGGGTGACGGCGCTAGTGGGCCACCGCGATCATCGTCACGGGTTGCGTTTCCTTGGCCGTCTCGAGGAGCAGGCTGGTTCGTGACGTCGTCACCTCGTCCCTGCCCCAGTTCCGATAGACCGTCACCCAGACGCGGGTACGGGTCGACGTGCGCAACGCGTCGGCGGAGTAGTACTTGACGGATACTCCGTACGTTCCCTCGGGGGCGTCTTGCAGCACGTACGTTTCCGGTCCGAAGCCCGTCGTGACGTCCCGCGTGATGCGGCCGCCGATCTTCGTCACCGTGTTCTTGTAGTAGCACTCCTCCCCGGACGGTTCGACGACGTGGAGATCGACGTCCGTCCGATCGGTGCTCCAGCCGATCGTCACGACGAGATCTGCCGAGGTCGTCCCGAGCTCGTGCCGCAACGAGGCCAATCGCTCCGCGGCGTACTCGGCGAATCGTGCCTCGCGCGTGCCCCGGACGATCCCGTCGAGCAGATGGGCATAGGCGAAGAGCGTGCAGCGTCGGACGCTCTCGGACCGCGCGTCTGTCGTCCGTGCGAGCGCGGACTCGTACCAGAGGATGGCTGCATCGGCGCGTTCGGAGGCCGCGAGGCTGGCCGCCACGTCCGCCAGACCCTGCACTTGATGGGGCCGCAGGACCGCGGCTCGTCTCAGCAGATGGTAGGCGTGGCCGCCGTACCCCCAGGCCTGCGCCTGGAATCCGACGTCCCTGAGGAGGGCGGGCCGCCCCGGCGACTTCTCGATCAGCGAGCTCAACGCACGCAGCGCGCTCGCCGGGTCACCGGCACGCGAACGGTCCACCGCGTGCCGCCAGACGACTTCGTAGTCCAGGTCGTCTTTCGCGAGCTCCGCGAGGTAGGCCCGTGCGCCTGGCGCTGCCGCGAGCGATCCCCTACCCAACGGCGTGGCGCGGATGTCGAACGCCTCCCCGGGCACCTCCGCCAGCAGGGCGTCGAGGCCAGCGGGCAGGGTGACGTCCGTGTCGACGGCTTCCCGTACCGAGCGTAGCAGGCCGAGGAATCTCGCCTTCGGGCTGAGGTCTCGAACCGTGTCCAGCGCCGTCCTGACGGTGACGTCGGCCGCGTGCGCGCGCACCAGCGACGCGTCGTCCTTCTGGGTGATGCCGAAGCGCTGGTAGTCGGCCTCCGTCTCGAGCATCAGCAGCGAGCACGTCTTGCCGACGACGCGGAAGTGCGTCGCGTACGCACGCGCTACATCGGCCGGCACGGCATCGACCATCTCCAGTTGCCCAACGGCCACCTGACCGTAGACGCGCGGCGCGAGCCGCGACTCGTAGACCGTGCGGACGGCGGTGGCGACGCGGCGCCGCTCGGAACCCCGATGGACGGCCAGCGTCACGTGCAGGCCCCCTTCGGGACGCCCCCGGCCCACGAGGAGCAGGCGCTGCCCCGGATAGAGGACGCGAGGCCGACCGTCGAGCAGCACGTCGTGCGCGCCCGGCATGGAGACGCCATCGACGTGCCACGGTCGCATCGTGTGAGCCGTCGCGGCTCCGGCGACCTGCGCTTCGGAGGCGACGGAGAACACGGCGCCTCCCGTGGCCCGTGCCAGCCGGCGCAAGTCGGAGGCCAAG
>JAUXCH010000185.1 GCA_030618975.1 Planctomycetia bacterium | reverse complement strand
GGCGCCCGTGCTCGTCACGGAGGAGATGCTGAAGGGCATGCCGCCCGGATCCGTCCTCGTCGACCTGGCGGCCGAGCGCGGCGGGAACTGCGAGGTGACCCAGCCCGACGAGGTCGTCGAGGTGCACGGTGTCACGGTGCTCGGCCCCACCAACGTACCGGCCACCCTGGCCACGCACGCCTCCCAGATGTTTTCCAAGAACGTCTTCAACTTCCTCGTGAACATGCTCACGAAGGACAAGGAACCGCGATTCGACCTGGAGCAGGAGGACGACATCATCCAGGCGACCTGGCTCACCAAAGACGGTGAGGTGATTCACGAGACGGTACGGAAGCTGCTCGGGCTGGCGGTCCAGGAGCCGCCCGCCGAGGCAGTGCAGGAAGGAGGGTAGGACGGATGGACCTCGTCGGACTGCTGACCATCTTCGTCCTGGCGATCTTCGTCGGGTTCGAAGTCATCACCAAGGTGCCGCCGACGCTGCACACCCCGCTCATGTCGGGTTCCAACGCGATCAGCGGCATCACGATCATCGGGGCCCTGCTGGCCGCCGGCAGCGTCAGCGATCCCCACCTCGCGCGCATCTTCGGCATGGTCGCCCTGGTCTTCGCCACGATCAACGTCGTCGGCGGGTTCCTCGTCACCGGCCGCATGCTCAAGATGTTCACGAAGAGGTAGGCAGGTGAACCATGCTTGACTCGAACTTCTGCAACATCGCCTACCTCGTCGCGGCCGTCCTCTTCATCCTGGACCTGAAGTGGATGGCTCATCCGCGTACGGCCGTGCGCGGCAACCGCGCCGGCGCGCTCGCCATGCTGATCGCCGTCGCCGCGACCCTGCTGAGCGACCAGTTCCGGGTCGGGCAGGGGGGCATCGGCTGGGACTACGTCCTGATCGGGCTCGCCGCCGGCACCGTCATCGGCGCCGGCGCGGCGCTCAAGGTCAAGATGACCAACATGCCGGAGCTGGTCGGCCTCTTCAACGGCTTCGGCGGCGTGGCCTCCGTGCTGGTGGCCGCGGCGGCCATCGTCGAGGCGATGCGTCGACTCGGCGAGGGCAGCACGCTCGATGCCCAGCTCGCGGTCGCCATCGTGGTCACCGCCATCATCGGCTCCGTCACGTTCTTCGGCTCCTACGTCGCCTTCGGCAAGCTCGCCGAGTTCCTGGCGGTCAAGTGGAAGCTCCACCCCTGGCAGCGGGCCGTCAAGTACGGTTTCATCGTCCTGCTGATCGGTGCGTCCGTCCTCTACGCGGCAACGGAGGGCTTCGCCCCGTGGGCGATCGTCGTCGTCGCCTCGGCGGTGATGATGTCGGCCATCCTGCTGTCGAAGAAGGACAGCTTCCCGGCCCTCAACCAACTGAAGATCCTCTCCTTCGCCGCCTCCCTCGTGCTGGCCGTGCTCGTCGTCATGAATCCGAACGACCAGGCGCTCTTCTGGGCGCTGGTCGCCGTCGCCGGTCTGTTGGGCGTCTGCCTCACGTTCTCGATCGGCGGCGCGGACATGCCCGTCGTCATCGCCCTGCTGAACAGCTACTCGGGTCTGGCCGCGGCCGCGACCGGCTTCGTGATCGGCAACACGGTGCTGATCATCGCCGGCTCGCTGGTCGGCGCGTCCGGGATCATCCTCACGATGATCATGTGCAAGGCGATGAACCGCTCGCTTGCGAACGTCATGTTCACCGCGCTCGGCCCGTCCGCCGACACGCCCGACGCCGACGAGGTCTACAAGCACGTCAAGTCGACCTCCGCCGAGGAGATCGCGATGATGCTCGAGATCGCCCAGCGCGTGGTCATCGTGCCCGGGTACGGCATGGCGGTCGCGCAGGCGCAGCACGCCGTGCGCGACCTCGCCAACCTCCTCGAGGAGAAGTACGACACCGAGGTCGAGTATGCGGTCCACCCCGTGGCGGGGCGCATGCCGGGGCACATGAACGTGCTCCTGGCCGAGGCCAACATCCCCTACGACAAGCTCAGGGAGATGGACGACGCCAACTCCACGATCGAGACGGTCGACGTCTGCATCGTGGTGGGCGCCAACGACGTGGTGAACCCGGTGGCCCGGACCGACCCGAAGAGCCCGATCGCCGGCATGCCGATCATCGACGTCGACAAGGCGAGAACCGTGATCGTCATCAAGCGGTCGCTGAGCCCCGGTTTCGCCGGGATCCCCAACCCGCTCTTCGCGCTCGACAACACGCTGATGTTCTTCGGCGACGCGAAGAAGGCCTTCACGGAGCTGATCGCCGCCGTCAAGGAGAGCTAACCCGAACCGCGAGGCCGCGGCCCGAGGAGGCGTCCCGATCGGCCCCTGCGAACCTGCAGGCGCTCCGGACGCCCCACGCATCGGCTCCCCAGCCCGCATCGGGGCCGTGTCCGGAAGTCTCCGGGGGACCTGGCGCGCGGGAGCGGATTGGCCTTGACAGGGACGTGGCGGCGAAACTAACGTCAGGCACTTCTACACGGTCCACGGGGCCACCGGCCCCGAGCCCCGGAGAAGCGGCTGCCACCCGTGGCAGCCTGCGCTACGCTGCGGCGGCCCCGGCGGGGGCCCGCGGGCGGTGGGGAAGCGAGCGAGAGCAACATTTCACCAGGGGCGTGTCATGACTCGAGTCGTGGCGATCGTCTGTGCCTCGTGGCGCCTACCGGGGGAGTCCGCTCTTGGAGACAGGGAGTTTCCCGGCGTGACCCGAGGCCGAAGGAGACCAAGCCAATGAAGAGGAGAATCGTATCTCTCGTGCTGATGGTCGGGCTTCTCGTGGGCCTGACCACCATCCCCGCGACGGGTGCTACCGAGGTGGAGATCGAAGACTCCATCGACGCGGGAATCGCCTGGCTTGCCGGTATGCAAGCTGCCACCGGCTCTTGGGGCAGCTATGAACGGGTAGCGCACACCGGCTTGGCCCTGATCAAGCTGGAGGACCGGGCCTTCGAGCTCGGGCACGACCCGTTCGACTCCGACTACGAGTACAGTGCGAACGTCGTCGCTGGACTCGACTACCTGCTCACGCAGACGCACATCGTCGCCATCGGGCTGCAACCCGCCGGCGACCCGGACTCGAACGGGAACGGCCTCGGCGTCTACATCAGCGACTCCGGCCATCTCACCTACGCGACGGGCATCGCGCTGATGGCCCTCGCCGGCACGCGTGCCCCTGGCAGAACGGTGACGACGGGGGTTCTGGCGGGCTGGACCTACGGCGCTGTCGTCCAGGACGCGGTGGACTACCTGGCCTGGGGCCAGAATGACGCTGGCGCGGGCACGGCCCGCGGCGCCTGGGGATACACCCACAACTTCGGGTGGAGCGACAACTCCAACTCGGGCTACGCGGTGCTGGGACTCGATTTCGCCGAATCGGCCTTCTTCGGCTTCGCTGCGACGGTTCCGGCGTTCGTCAAGAGCGAGCTGAACCTCTGGATCGACACCATCCAGAACGACGTGGATGGCGATACCCTCGACGGGGGCTCCGGCTACGACGGCCCTACCTACTGGGTCAACATCCTGAAGACGGGCAACCTGATCTACCAGATGGCCTTCGTCGGCGACTCGCCGACCACCGCGAGGGTAATCGACGCGGTCGAGTACGTCGAACGGCACTGGAACGACGCGAACCTCGACCCCGGCTTCCGGCCGCGACACTTGCAGTCCATGTACTGCTTGATGAAGGGCCTGGAGCGGATGGGCATCGACACCCTCACCGTGGGAGGCATGGACATCGACTGGTTCGACGAGGTCTCGAGCATCATCGTCGACAGCCAGAACGCCGACGGATCATGGTCCGCGGACTATTGGGGAAGCTCCCTCCTCTCCACCGCGTGGGCACTGCTCACCCTGGAGAGGGTGGCTCCGCCGTCGGACATCGAGGTGCCGTTGGACATCAAGCCGATGTCCTGCCCCAATCCCCTGCAGGTGAAGGGCAACGGCGTTCTCCCCGTGGCGATCCTGGGCACGTCGGATTTCGACGTGACCCTGATCGACGTCAGCACGATCACGTTGGAGGGCGTCAGCCCGCTTCGTTCCTCGATCGAGGACGTGGCCACTCCGTATGACGGCGGTTTCGACGACCCGCCCGACAGGCTGGATTGCGGCATCGCCGGGGAAGACGGCCTTGCCGATCTCACCCTCAAGTTCGACAAGCAGGCGGTCGTGGCCGCTCTGGGCGACGTCGAGGACGGCGACGTGCTGCTGCTGACCCTCACGGGCAACCTGACCGAGGATGCCGGCGGCACGGCCATCATCGGACAGGACGTCGTGTGGATCCGGAAGAAGGGCAAGTAGACCGGGATCCGGACGATCCATGGAAGAGGGGCGTGTCGGCGGATACGCCCCTCTTCTCCTCGTCGCCGCTGTCCGCGGTGTTGCGTGTCAGGACCTTCGGGCGATCACGAACCCGCGCGCGGACGGCCCACTCCCCCCCCGAACGCGTTGGCACTCTTCGTGCCGGCCCGCTCCCCTGGCCTGTCAGCTGCCGACGAGCTCATTGAGCCCATCGATGAGCTGGTCGAGTTCCTCCGGCGCAAGCCTTCCGATCTTGCGACCGATGCGCTTGACGGACAGTGTGCGGACCTGGCTGATCTTGGCCCAGGAGTCCTTGGGGAACCGAACCGAGGAAAGCGGCAGCGTCAAGGGGAACTGCGCTCGCGGCTCCTGGCTGGTGATCGCCATGGCGATCACCGTACCCGAACGCTCATTGAACACGTCCTGGCTCAGCACGACCACCGGCCTCCGGCCGCGCTGCTCGCTGCCGGTCTTTGGATCGAGATTCGCCCAGACGACGTCGCCTCTCAGTATTCGGGCCACTCGGACGCATCCCCGTCCAGGCCTTCATCGGCCAGGCGTTGTTCGTAGACAGGTTCGAGCTTCGCGCACTCGCGCGCGAGTCTGGACCGATCCAAGCGCGACAGCTTCTCGGCGATCGCCTCCTGGATCGCTCGGCTGCGACTGGGAAACCGTCGCTCCCTGACCAGACGATCGATCCGTTCGAGGATCTTCTCGTCCAAGGTAATGGCGATCTTGCTTGCCGGCATGCGAGCCACCTCAAGTATGATGAATCATCATACCCGCGACCGACAGCTTCGCCAAGGCCTGCGCGAGTCCCGCCAGCTCACGGCACTGCGCATCCGCAGCACGCCGTGCGCGATCTGGCCACCTCCGTGAGGAGCAGGTACGACAACCACCCCACGATCGAGACGGTCGACCTCTGCATCGTGGTGGGCGCCAACGACGTGGTGAACCCGGTTGTCCGGACCGATCCGAAGAGCCCGGTCGCCGGCACGCCGATCGTCGGCGCCGACGGGCGAGAACCTGTCCGCGCTACCGCTTCCAGGCCGCGCGGATCTTCTCGACGGCCGCCTTCCGGGCGTCTTCGTCGGCGTCGGGGTCGTACCCGCCCTCGACGAGTGCCGCGCCGTGCCGCACCAGCGCGGCCGCCGCCGCCGTACGCACGGACCGCACGTCGTCGAGCAGCAGATCGACGACCAGCATGAGCACGCCCCGGTCGCCGTCCTCGTCCGCCGCCGCCGCGAACGCGGCGCGCACGGTCGCGTCCTCGTCGCCGGCGGCCCTGGAGGAGACGAGGGGCAAGCGCGACAGCAGGTGGAGCCGGCCCGCCTCCGAGAGGGCCGCCCGCCGCTCGGCCGGGCCCCGCGAGGAGAGCAACCGTCGCAGGCCGGCGTCGTCGGCCCCGAGGCGAGCCAGGAGCCCCGCCACCACGGCGCGTCCCTCGGCCCTCCCCGGCGCCTCCTCGCCCGTGAGGGCGCGGTAGAGATCCTGCTCGAGGCCCTCGCGCCTCGCCGCGGCCGCGAGGTTGTCGGCCGCCAGCCTCAGCGCCCGCCAGTCCATGCCTCCGGCGACCTCCCGCCAGCGGGCCCGCGGCGTCGCCCGGAGCGCGAGGCCCTCCTTGCGGCACGGGGGGGACGACGAGATCACCTGGGCAAAGCGCGGATCCTGTCTGGCACGGCCGCCGGTCCCGTGCGCGCGGACCGCTTCGAGCGCGCCGTCGAGGAAGGCGGCGGCCGTGCTCCCGTCTTCGATGTCGGCGCGCGCGGCGAGCAGCACCCGCTCGGCGCCCTCGCAACGCCCCATGCCCAGGAGCACCGCCGCGTGGAGCCAGGCCGCCCGGTCGCGCTCGCCGCTGATCGCGTCGCCGTCGACGTACGCGTCTGCGGTCTCGGCGAGACCCAGCGCGGCGCGCAACGCGTCCTCCAGCTCGCTCTCGTTGCCGGCCGCCCTTTGGCGACGCGCGTCGGCGAGCAGCGACAGCACCTGAGGCCGCGCGGCTCGGCGGGCGGCGCGCGCCCGGCGCCAGGTGAGCACGGCCTCGCCCGGCAGGTCGCGGAGTGCGTCGCCGTACAGCCTCGCGGCCGCGTGCCACGCCTCGTTCGCCTGCCGGGCGAGGGCGGCCCGCGCTTCCGAGCCCGGCGCCGCGGCCCGGACCGCCACGTCGCTCCAGGACGCGACGGCCTCGTGGGCCCGGGCACGCAGCCCGTTCGCCAGCCCCATGCGGAGCCGGCGCGCTTCCTCCTGCTCCGGATCCAGCCCCGGCGGAACGTCGCCGGGCGAGGTAAGCGACCACAGGTACTCCAGGGTGTCCTTCAGGTACGTGGTGTTCAGCGGCGCGCGCGGCGTGGGGTGGAACTCGGGATACGGATCCAGGTCGGTGATCGTCCGGTCACCGAATTCGGACGGCGGCCGCGGCGCGGCGAGGACGGTCCGCCCCGACGCGACGTAGGCCGAGAACACGAGCCTCGGCGTCGTGAAGCCGGCGGCGGCGAGGTCGTCCGCGACCCGGGTCGCGCGTCGCTCGAAGGTCGCGAGGTCCACCGGCGCTCCCTTGATCGCGATGAGCGCCGAGGACTGCTCGAAGAACCAGAGCGCCCCCCCGGGGAAGGTCTCGAAGAAGGTGCGGACGAACGCGGCGTAGAGGCCGACGGGCATCGCGTGCACGGGCACCCACTGGCAGAGCACGCCCCCCTCGCGCAGCCGCGAGAAGGCGAGCTCGTAGAACTCCCGCGTGTAGAAGGGCAGCCCCGCCGGCGAGTACGGCATCAGCGGCTCGAGGGTGATCACGTCGAGATCGGCCGCGTGGAGCAGCAGGGCGTTTCGCCCGTCGTCTTCGATGCGCACCGTGCGCGGGTCGTCGAGCACTCCGCGGTTCGCCTGCGAGAAGTACGACGCGAGGTCGAAGACCGCGTCGCTCACCTCGACGACCTCGAGCCGGCGCACGTCCTCGTGCCCGGCCACGGCGCCGGCCGTGGTGCCCGTGCCGAACGCGATCACCATCGCGTGCCGGGGGTTGTGGGCGAGCAGCACCGGCAGGTGCCCGAGCATGCGCATGTAGCGGTAGTGGCGTCCGGTCGCGGCGGCGGCGAAGTCGTCGGTGTAGAGGATCCGCTCGCCCTCGCCCGTCTGGATCACGCTCGCCGTGGTGAACGCGTCCGTGCGCACCGCGAGGAGCTCCCGGTCCGGGTGCCCCTTCAGGACGTGGCTCGCGCGCACGAGGCGCGCGCCCGCATCGTCCTCGTCCAGCATCCGGGGACCGACGGCCAATACGACCAGGAGCAGGCCCACGATGCCCCAGGCCGTCCGCACGGTAGCTGGGCGCGTTCTCATCCCGCCCACGTGGAAGGTGAACACCGTCCCGGAGAACACCGCGGCCAGGGCGAGCAGCCGCCAGACCTCCGTCGCCCCCATCCAGGGGATCAGGACGAAGCCCACCGCGAACGGCGCCAGGACCGTCCCCACGCTGTTGGCGAGATAGACCCGGCCCACGGCGGCACCGGGCGACAGACCCGCGAGCTCGGCCCAGCGCACGCAGAGCGGGAAGGTGGCGCCGAGCAGGACGGCCGGCGCGAGGAGCAGCGCGGCCGACCCGAAGATCGCCGTGCGCCAGATCCCCATCCGCACGTCCGCGTCGGCGAAGGCCTCCTGGCGGACCCGGCCCACGAAGCCCTCCAGCCCCGGCAGCACCACCCACAACTCGAGGAACAGCACCGCGCCCGCGGCGACGAGCAGGAAGCCCAGCTCCTGGTCGGGCCGCTTGCGTCGCGTCAGCCACGGACCGAGAAGGAGGCTTCCGGCGCCCAGCCCGCCGATGAACACGGCGAGCATGGCGGCGAACGTGGCGGTGAATCCCTCGACGAAGAAGACCAGGATGCGAAACCCCGTGACCTCGAGCCCGAGGCCGATCGCGCCGCAGAGCGCGGCGGCCAGGAAGGCG